>NZ_JACAKI010000018.1:0-74158 GCF_030326445.1 Myroides sp. DF42-4-2 | reverse complement strand
TGTTTTCATACTTGACAGTTTTGTTTAAAGTTAATAATTTCGAATTAACAACTGTCCGATTTTTAGGGAAGCCTACATATTATTATGCTAACTATAATAAGTTAGTTTAGTAAGTGTTTAATTTACAGCAAACTTAATGTATTAATAATGTGTTATGTAAATACGTATATAGGTGTTTTTTTATAAAACTATGTAGTACGTAATGCTAAACAAAGATTTCACTAGAACATATGGATTATAATATTGAAGAAATTGAAATTGGTAATAATCTTAAAAAATTATCAATTCTAATATTGCCCAAACTTGCTTTTATTCCTGAAAATTTTGATACATCAAATAAAACAGAAGAATTTATATTTACTGAAACTATAATAGAACTTAATAAATATTTTAAAGCAGAAAACCTCAATATAGAAAGTTTAGGAGGAAATCCCGTATTGCTCAGAAGTCGCAAAAACGCGGACATTTATTTACCTCCAATATTTATTGCGTCTTCAATTCTTTCTGAAGATCCTAATACAATTTCTATTATTCTAAATGTAATTTCGAGTTTCATCTATGACAATTTAAAAGGTCTAATTGGAAAGAAAACAGCCAAAGTAGAATTCTATGTTGAAAAAAAGGAAAAAGGAAAAATTTCTAAAATTGAATATAAAGGAGATGTCGAAGGTTTAAAAAAATTAGATAAAATAATAAAATCACTATAATGCTAATTTTTATTGAAAATCCCAAATTACTAATTGATGAATTCAACCAAATGGCTGAAATAGCCCAAAAGAAAGCTTTTATTACAGTTGGAATAGAAATTCAGAAAAAAGAAATCATAACAATTCATAACTATTTAAAAGAACTTTCAGATTTAAAAAGTGAGTTTGTTAAAAGAGATTTAGAAAATGAAGCTAATTTAGTATACTGTATTGAGAATTCCTTATTAGCAATTGCCTATGAGTTGCAAATGCTTGTGAACCTAAAAGAAGATCAAATGTCTGAAGCTTGGGATAATTTGGTAAGAGCACAAGTTATTTATGGTACAGTTATCTCTAATTCTCCATTTCAAACTGAAGAAAATAATCATTATTTAAATAGGCTCGAACGATATGAAAAATTACTTTTCCCAAATCTTTACTTTCAAAGCGTTGGTGGAATCATAAAAGAAAGTCATTGCTCAATTTGTAACCAAAAGTCGGGAAAGTGTGGACATATTAAAGGTAAATTATATAAAGGTGAAATTTGCGTAAGAGTAATATCGGATATGCAATTAGAAGAAGTTTCTTTTGTTGATAATCCAGCAAACAAACATTGCAGGTTAATATCAATCGAACAAAATGGCAAAACAGTTGATATTATGACATTACGAGAGATTATCAAATAAACAACTATGTATAACATTGGTTTAGCACAATAGTATATTAAATAGACTCAAAATATTGAATGGTTTACGGTTTTTTATATCTCATATTGAGAATTGTTTTTGTATGTTTGGATACAAACTATAAGATTCAAATTGAATATTTTAGAATACAATAAGTTGTACATGTAACAAGTAAGGATATGTTGATTTTATATTGCTATGCCTATTTATACAAGTTAGTTGTGAATTAAATTACTTCGTTATATACCAGACTATTCTCTTCAAGTATCTTATTTACATAAAAACAATAAACTTAACATGCTAGTTTTATGAAATGCTATTATAAACGTTTTTCACAAAACGGATAGTTTTATTTAGAGAGGAAATATTTTGACAGAAACCTTAAAACAATTAATATGGATATTATTACACTTGCAACAACCGCTCTAACTTTAGTATCACCTTATATCGAGAAAATTAGTGAAGGCACTGCTAGAAAGATTGGTGAAGATGTTTGGAATCTTATGAAAAAAACATTCGGAAATAAAAGTAAGGAGATAGAAATAATGAATAAGGAGGAAATTCAATCAACTTTAGTTGAAGTTTTAAATGAAGACGAAAATCTCAAAAATGAATTAGAAAAATATATAGTTCAAGCCCTGACTAAAATTGACAACCTCAATCAAACCATTACTAATAATGGTAATATTGAAAAACAAGTAAATATTGGAAATGTAAACGGAAATATTTCGTTGTAACCTATGAATCAATCTATTAATAATAACGCGCCAATTAATCAACAAGTTAATTTAGGTAAGGTTGAAAATGTTTATTTAAGCTCAAAAACAAGATGGCAAAAAAAATTTGAAAAACTTCAAGAAGAAGTCTTAAATGATGTCAGGTATGAATCATTTATCGAAGATTTTCATAATTACAATACAATGCAAGATGGCATTGGATTAAAACAAAAATTAATTGATGCAGGATTCAGTAATACTGAACAGATTAGATTTATCAAATTAAAAGAAAAGTATTCAAAGAGAGTTGTTAAAGGAGAAATGTTTCAGGCTCAACAAGAAATTGATGTAGATATCTTCTCATTAATTGATAATGATTTCTATACCTACGTTTACCCACAAATTGAATTAAATGCTGATAAATCTATAATATTGAATCTGTTAAAAGAAAAGATTGTACAACCGATTCTTGATATACTAAATAAGGAAGCAGAATGCGATAATTTTTTAAATTATAATGCAAACGATATTTTTGGAATGGTTTTTTTTCTAACAGGCAAATGTCATTTAAATTGGAAAGATTATGATACTATATAATAATGCATTTGATTTATATCACACAATTTTCAGAATGCTTCACTTATTAAGTAAGATTAATTCTACACAAAAAATTGAAACAGATAAAATCAGAATTTGGGATTATTACCTTCTATTTCCTAATGAGATTTTTAAAATTAAACCATTAAAAAATGAAAGTGAATTTCGCAAAACATTAAAACAATTAAATGTTTCAAAAAATAATCCTTATCAACAAATCAATGATGAACGCAAAACACTTGAAAAAATTAAATCATATCAACTTTCAGCACTTACTTGTTTAGCTTCATATAATATTATTGATAAAGATTTGTTAGCTCAAAATTTCATAAAAATCAATTCTTTAGAACTTTTGAAAGAATATTCTGATTCAATAGGAGAACTATCACCAAGAGAAAAAAATATAATTACTATTGTTACTTCAAATTTTTATGACATTTCTCTATTCGGAGACAAAGGATTAAAAAGCAGAAGTAACTTATTAGAAAGCAAGTACGATGAAAAATAACCTATATTTAAGAAGACTTGTTGTTTATACAAATCAAGGTCAGACAGCGTATGATGAAGAATTCCATACTGGGGTAAATATCATTTGTGGTGATAATAGTAGTGGAAAGTCAACAATTACACATTTTATTTTTTTTGCATTAGGTGGAGAATTCAATGATTTTGTCCCTGAAGCAAGAGAATGTCAAGTAGTTTTTGCTGAAATACAAGCGAATGATACAATAGTTACAATTAAAAGATATATAGAAATTGGCGAAAAGAGCAATAGAATAAATTCACGTATTGCAATGCATTTATTTTGGGGAAATTATGAAGAAAGTCTAAATCCTCCTACAAATAAATACTGGCAAAAATTTCAATATAATACTACACCTGAAAAGAGAAGTTTTTCTAATGTCCTATTTGAACTCTTAGATTTACCTGAAGTTAAAGAAGAAAATAATATTACAATTCATCAAATTCTAAGATTGTTATATATAGATCAAGAATCTCCAACAAGTTCTTTGTTTATGTTTGAGGAATTTGATAGACAAGCTACAAGGGATGCCGTCTCAGATTTATTATTAGGTGTCTATAATCAAGACCTTTACACTCTTAAACTTGAATTATATAATTCTGAAAAAAAACTTGAAGAAATCAAAAATGAAATTCGCTTAACAAAACGATTTTTTAGTGATGCATTTTCTTTGAATAAAGAACATATTATATCTCAAATTGGAAATAAAGAAATAGAAATAAGAAATCTTAATAAAGAAATTTTAAATATTAGAAGTAATATAAAAAAAGTTGAATTTAGTTCTACAAAACAATTAGAATTTCAAATTCTTCAAAAACAAACTGCTGAGAAAAGATCAATTGTTATTGATTTACAAAATGCTATTTCTAGTATAAAAAGTGAAATTATTGATTCAGAATTTTTCATTGATGCTCTAAATGACAAATACAGAGCGTTGAATAACTCTGTTTTCACAAGAGAATTCCTAGGGGGATTACCACTTGATTATTGTCCAGAATGTTTAAGTAAACTAAAAGCTTCTATGGTTGAAAATTCCTGTAAACTTTGTAAACAAAATAGTGATGATAATTTTGGTATTATACAGGCAAAAAGAATGCAATTAGAAATAAAATTTCAAATTGATGAATCAACTTTATTACAAAAAATTAAGGCTAAAAACTTAATCAAGCTTGAAGTCAAACTTGAAAAAGAAATTCTTGCACTTGATGATTTACAGAAACGAGTTAATGATTCAATTACTGATATTCGACCATTCGAGTTAGAGCAACTAGATAATCTTAATTTTCAAAAAGGATTGGCAGAAGGTGAAATATTACAATTTAGAACTATGCTTGAACAAGCATCTATTTATGAAAAATTATTAATAGAAAAATCAACATTAGATCAAAATATTTTAACTTATAAATTTAAAATTTCAACAATTCAAAATAAACAAAGGAAAATAAAGAATGATACAATAAACCAAGTTCAAATAGAAGGGGTATATCTTTTAAATAATGATTTTGATAGACAAAAAGAATTCACAAATGCAGAGCCAAAAGATTTAATAATAGACTTTGCTAATAATTTAGTTTATTTAAAAACAGATAATATAGAAAAATTTAAACAATATCAAAAGTTTTCTGCTAGTTCAAATTTTTATCTAAAAATATCAGCAAGGTTTGCATTGTTCTTAGCCTCTTTAACAAAGGAATCTATGCGATTTCCAAGATTCATATTTGCTGATAATATGGAAGATAAAGGTATTGAAAAAGAACGAGCGCAAAATCTTCAAAACATTTTAATTAAAAGAATACAAGAACTAGATCCAAATAATCAACATCAACTAATATATACAACATCATACATTACTGAAGAATTATTGAAATCTAAATATATTGTTGGAGAATATTACACTCAGGATAATCCTAGTTTAAAACACATCAATTAAAAAACAGCTTATAATAACGAAGCTTTCATTTCGTAACCTCTGATCGAGACGAAAACTTAGTTATTAACAGTAATCTTATAACGATACAATGACATACAACTCTATAAACGATATAAAAAAAGATTTTCAAATCGATAGTGATAGTCTTGAAATAATAAGAGATCAGGTAAATACAATTAGAACTGAGATACATCCTGATAGAACTAATGGTGAGTTTCCAAATGAAAATATTAAGGAGCGCTACTATAAAGCAAATAATGCAATTGAGTATATAGATAGCATTAAAAACAATCAATCTCTTATCATGGTTGAAAAAGTGACAGACTTAGTAAAAGTAATAACTGAATTAATTCCAACGGATAGACAGAACTCACTTGAACAAAATCTCAATTCGAAAATTTCTTTTGCTATTTCAACATATAGATCGAAAATGTTTGTACCAAAAATTTCATTGACTGCAATTACAGCTGTATTAACGTTTTTATTTCTATTTCCAGGACAAATCAAAGACAATCCTACATTATCTAAATTTATTGATCCAACAAGCTCATCCTTTGCAATAATATGGTTTTTTCTTTTATTTTATTCAGTAGTATTTTGGATAATGACTTTTATTAATGAAGAAAAATCAAAAAAAAGATTAGAACTACTAAAAGTAGACTCTGTACAAAATCGAATTTTTGAAAATTTCATAAATCAACATGTAACTGACAATAAATTTCAAAAAGATGAATTAACCAGTTTTATTTATGAATCTAGTAGTAAAAGGAATCGTTTAGGTGAACAGTACCCTATAACAGATAATAACTTAATGAAAACTAGATTATTTGGCTCAGAAATAATTACAATGGAGATTGCGCAAAGCATAGCTGAATTAATAATCTCAAGAGGTAATAAAAATAAAGTAATTGAAAAACTGCCTTTTAATACATTAAGCGATACATATGAATTTAAAAGCTATGGGACTTTCCCTTAAAGTGTGTAAGTTCAAAAATAAAGCTGGAAATAAGTTTTAGATTAAAATTTAAACTTTTGTGACATAGGATTAATAATTACTATAGTATTTTTTTTTGGTATTTGTTTCTTTATTAGTGCTAAAAAATAGAAAAATCAAATTAATTATTTACTTTTATATTCAGAATCAAACGATTCCGATCATAGTTTAAAACTTTCCTAATTAGGTGCTCACTCCAATCCAAAAAAGTGAACATCCCTATTTGTAAAATATATGATGTAAAAGAGGCTAACCCTCTTTCTCCGCCAAGAAAACCGATAGCGAAAGCTATCGGTTTTCTTTGTGTTTATATTCCCTGTTTGGGAGATGAACCCCCTTTTTCCTTTTGAAATGAATTTTTATTTTATGCAGGTGAATTGACATCCAGCTAAACGTTGTTCCCATTTATTTGTACTGAAAATGGGAAAATCTTCCTACTATGTCCCAGAGGCGGGAAGGGGTGTATCTTGCACTGACACCAAGCACTCCAATGCTTGGTTGTTGCAACAAAGGTTGATTGACGGATTGGTAAAGTGTGAGTGCATGGGTAGATGGTTAGGGGTTTGTAAGGGGATTGTAAAGGGTTTGTAAAGGGTTTGTAAGGTAAAAAGGCCTAAAACCCTTGTAAATACTAACGATCCCCTTACAAACCCTTTACAACTATTTTTCTATATTATTTAAAATACTGAAATACAGTTTGTTGTGTCTTTGTGTAATTTAAACAAGAACGGACAATTACTCCTTTTTTGTACAATATGTGGAAGAATACGGAAGGGAGTATTGTCCTTCTTTTTGTGCTTTTTTAGTTTTGTATTGAGAGCCATAGTAAAGCTAGCTACTAGGTGGGACTCATAAAAAAGTATTAATCATTTAAAATGCAAAACTATGGGAAAAATGAAAAATGGATTAACAGGTGGTTTTAGCGGTAAAGTAGGAACACTTGTGGGATTAAGCGTAAAGGGTCAAAATATCATTCGCAATGCGCCAAAAAAGAGTAGTAAAAATCCAACGGCTGGGCAGTTGAGTCATCGTCAAAAATTTAAGTTAGTGTCAAATTTTTTACGACCACTCAACGGTTTAATTAAACGCCATTTTGGGTCTGCTCAAAAATTAAAGTCTACTGTAAATTTAGCTTTAGCGTATCATCTTCAAGAAGCAGTAAATCAAGTAGAAGATGGGTTTGTTATCAACTTGAGTAAGGTTGTAATAAGCAAGGGAATTTTGCAGAATATCTTTGTGGATACTGTAGCCATTGTGAACAAGGAGCTTACTCTAACGTGGAGTGCAAATTTAGTTTTTGGTTCTGTAAATAAAACAGATGTACTAACTGTGGTCCTCTATCGAAAGGCAACGCAATCCATGTTTATTTTAGAGCAGGTAGCAGAACGTGGTGCCGGTGAGTGTAAGGTTCAACTTCCTGCTAGTTTTGAAGATACTGGCTATGGAATTTGGATTTTCTTGACAGATGTTGACCTTGTAGAATGTAGTACAAGTGTATTTTTAGGGGAATTTTAAACAATGCAAAACATCGCATGTATAGTTAAGGATTACAAATGCGATGTTCCTCTATACAAATGTTGAGGATATCGAGCGCATTCAATTGTTGTGGTAGAATGTTGATGACCACGTTCACCGTAAGGATTATAGGCTAAGATAATCAATAGTGGCTTTACTAAAATTGAAGTTGCGAACTACTTTGTTACAAAAGAAGCACACAAGCTTATATGAAATTCACGAACAATTGTTACAAAAAATTGTATATTAGCTTGAAAAACAAGAGTATAGAAGTAGAGGGTGACCCAAAAGGTCACCCTCTTTTTATATTCTGATTTCGCGCCAATCCGTGCCTTTATATTTTGTTGACATTGTTCTATAGATTTAAATAAATATTTTTATCTCACGATTGAAAACTAATGTACGGATTGAAAATCCGCGCGATCGGGTTTAGTTAAAAATAGGTTGATTACTTCTTGACTATTTTTACAGTTTCATATTTACCATTTGTCGTTGTTATTTGAAGAAAGTACATTCCTTTTTGCAAGCCTTCTAGGTTGATTTTATTTTCGGATTCAAGGTTACCGTATAGTACTTGTTTGCCTGTCAAATCATAGACAAAGTATTGATTCAATTGTTCTTGTGTGTCTATATAGACGATTCCTTTTGTTGGGTTAGGGTAAATACTAAAAGTTGGTTTGTCGAATTTCTCGGTACTGAGGTTACTTGATCCACAAGGGTTGGCTTCAAGTTTGGCGACAAAGAAATCAGCTTCTCCAGTCGTTATAATAGGGGTTATGCCCCAATCGTTATCCCAAAACAGATTGCCTAAGAAAAATCCCCCCACGATATAATTTCCATCCTGATCAGCTGCAACAGCAGTTAAACTGTGGTAGCTCCCTTCAGAACCAGGAACCTCATTCACGGCAATGACTTCTCCCGTTTGTTTATCAAAGCGGACCAAGATGGGGTCAGAGCGATGCCCAAAAGGTCTTCTAATTTCAAAATTTCCCCAAAATTCATTGGTTGCCTGTGTAGCTAGTGCAACTTCATTACCATTAATTGCGATTCCCTTTGCTTCAATTGGGCCTGGGGCACCTGCATCTTCATTTAAAGCGGTTGTTGCTTGCATCCATTGCACGGTTCCTTGACTGTTGAGTTTGGCAATCATGGGAATAGATCCGTTTACCCCTGGTGTATAAGAGAAGGTAGGGATGGATGGGTTGGTAGGATCGAGTATTTGAATGCTTTGTGTTTCACGAGTGTGAATGGTGAGAATCGTTCCTGCAATATAGATATTGGATTCATCATCTAAGACCATATTAAAAATTAGGTTGGCTGAAGGATAGGGGTATTGAGGCTCTGGTGGAGAACGAAATTCTCTTCTCCATTTTTCAGCTCCTGTTTGATCGTCAATGGCTAAGATGAAGGTGCGCTCTACAAAATCTTTTCCCCCATAGTTTAAGGGTTTTACATCGCCAACAGCTCCCCCCCGAACGGCTGAAATTAGGTATTGGTGGTTTGCTTTGTCGTGAATAAATTTCAAATAACTAGCTATACTGAGGAGATCAGTTTCGGGGGCTATGGGGAGTTTAAAACTGTGTATATAGTTTAAGTCTAAATCATATTGAGCCAGGTAATTGTTAAAATAAAGTCCTTCATAAGGTTCAATGGTCACATGCCCATCAAGATGAATACCTTGTCTTAACCCAACAATAAAATGCAGTTGTCCGTTTTCAGTTAGGGTTAGATTGTAAGTGTTGGAAGGAAAGGTATAATAATTTACAGGACCTTGAAGGGCTACTTTTTTGATAAAATCCCCTTCGCTATTGTATTTGGCGAGGTAGGAAGTTTTGTATCCATCTTGATTTTGTGGATTTAGATAGGGATCAGGATAAGGAATGGAATCCGTCGGGCTAAAGTGAACGGGAGAACCATCTGCTGTAATATAGTCGTTTCGTACATTAGCGGCAATATAGACATTGTTTTGTTGATCGAGTACTAAATTGAAGCTATAGTCTTCTGTACCTCCTCCAATGACTTGGCTCCATCGAATTTCTCCCTCACAGGTGGTGGAAAATAATAAAATGTCATTGGATCCTCCTCCAATTGTAGGGGAGTGATTGTATACAGAAAGAGGAACATTATTTAGGTTAGCCTCTAGTTTGCCAGCTATAGTTGCTAAAAAGTAGTAGTTATTATCTGTACCTACTTTGATGTCGTGGATTTGCTCATCGCGATATCTAACGCCATATCCTCCTTTGTGTGCACCTCCTTTAAAAGCCCATTTCCAATTGTAGTCTTGGGCAATAATGGAGCAAGGAAGTAGTAGCGCTAAAAGACTTCCTAGGATAAAATGGATTCTTTTTATATGTAGTTTTTGTTTCATTGGTTAAGGGTTTAGTTAAAAATAGGTTGATTACTGCTTGACTATTTTTACAGTTTCATATTTACCATTTGTCGTTGTTATTTGAAGAAAGTACATTCCTTTTTGCAAGCCTTCTAGGTTGATTTTATTTTCGGATTCAAGGTTACCGTATAGTACTTGTTTGCCTGTCAAATCATAGACAAAGTATTGATTCAATTGTTCTTGTGTGTCTATATAGACGATTCCTTTTGTTGGGTTAGGGTAAATACTAAAAGTTGGTTTGTCGAATTTCTCGGTACTGAGGTTACTTGATCCACAAGGGTTGGCTTCAAGTTTGGCGACAAAGAAATCAGCTTCTCCAGTCGTTATAATAGGGGTTATGCCCCAATCGTTATCCCAAAACAGATTGCCTAAGAAAAATCCCCCCACGATATAATTTCCATCCTGATCAGCTGCAACAGCAGTTAAACTGTGGTAGCTCCCTTCAGAACCAGGAACCTCATTCACGGCAATGACTTCTCCCGTTTGTTTATCAAAGCGGACCAAGATGGGGTCAGAGCGATGCCCAAAAGGTCTTCTAATTTCAAAATTTCCCCAAAATTCATTGGTTGCCTGTGTAGCTAGTGCAACTTCATTACCATTAATTGCGATTCCCTTTGCTTCAATTGGGCCTGGGGCACCTGCATCTTCATTTAAAGCGGTTGTTGCTTGCATCCATTGCACGGTTCCTTGACTGTTGAGTTTGGCAATCATGGGAATAGATCCGTTTACCCCTGGTGTATAAGAGAAGGTAGGGATGGATGGGTTGGTAGGATCGAGTATTTGAATGCTTTGTGTTTCACGAGTGTGAATGGTGAGAATCGTTCCTGCAATATAGATATTGGATTCATCATCTAAGACCATATTAAAAATTAGGTTGGCTGAAGGATAGGGGTATTGAGGCTCTGGTGGAGAACGAAATTCTCTTCTCCATTTTTCAGCTCCTGTTTGATCGTCAATGGCTAAGATGAAGGTGCGCTCTACAAAATCTTTTCCCCCATAGTTTAAGGGTTTTACATCGCCAACAGCTCCCCCCCGAACGGCTGAAATTAGGTATTGGTGGTTTGCTTTGTCGTGAATAAATTTCAAATAACTAGCTATACTGAGGAGATCAGTTTCGGGGGCTATGGGGAGTTTAAAACTGTGTATATAGTTTAAGTCTAAATCATATTGAGCCAGGTAATTGTTAAAATAAAGTCCTTCATAAGGTTCAATGGTCACATGCCCATCAAGATGAATACCTTGTCTTAACCCAACAATAAAATGCAGTTGTCCGTTTTCAGTTAGGGTTAGATTGTAAGTGTTGGAAGGAAAGGTATAATAATTTACAGGACCTTGAAGGGCTACTTTTTTGATAAAATCCCCTTCGCTATTGTATTTGGCGAGGTAGGAAGTTTTGTATCCATCTTGATTTTGTGGATTTAGATAGGGATCAGGATAAGGAATGGAATCCGTCGGGCTAAAGTGAACGGGAGAACCATCTGCTGTAATATAGTCGTTTCGTACATTAGCGGCAATATAGACATTGTTTTGTTGATCGAGTACTAAATTGAAGCTATAGTCTTCTGTACCTCCTCCAATGACTTGGCTCCATCGAATTTCTCCCTCACAGGTGGTGGAAAATAATAAAATGTCATTGGATCCTCCTCCAATTGTAGGGGAGTGATTGTATACAGAAAGAGGAACATTATTTAGGTTAGCCTCTAGTTTGCCAGCTATAGTTGCTAAAAAGTAGTAGTTATTATCTGTACCTACTTTGATGTCGTGGATTTGCTCATCGCGATATCTAACGCCATATCCTCCTTTGTGTGCACCTCCTTTAAAAGCCCATTTCCAGTTGTAGTCTTGGGCAATAATGGAGCAAGGAAGTAGTAGCACTAAAAGACTTCCTAGGATAAAATGGATTCTTTTTATATGTAGTTTTTGTTTCATAGAAGCCTAGTTTAATTGTTATTTTAATGTTAAATATATTTAAAATAAAAGAGAAAAAAAAGTGCTAAAGTCTAAACTTTAGCACTTGTAAGGAGTTAATTTTTATTTTTTAATTAATTTTTCAGTAGCGATTCGTTTTCCATCAGCTTCCAGACTTATGAGATAAGTCCCTTTGGCTAGATGGCTAACTTCAAGAACAATCTCCGTCTTTTTTACATTTATTTTTTGTCTGTATCGCTCTACACCTAGAAGATCGTAAACTACTAGATATTGTGCATTATCGTTTGAGCTACCAATTTTGTAAACTACAGTAGTTACAGTAGTTGTGGGATTAGGTAAAAGAGATAAGGCAGGAAGCTCAAGAGCTGAGGCCCCTCTCTCTGTTGCGTCTAATTTTATTGGTACCGAAAACATACAATTTTGTCCACTGATGATAAATTGCCCATAGAAACAGAATGAAAATCTAATTTAACTTTAGAATAGAAAGAGTCCCATCAAAAATACTTTGGTATATTTACAAGTGAGTAAAGAAGTATGCATTAAAAAGTAAGTAGTATGTCATTTCCTATTGAACCGAACTATATTCTACAAACCGAAGAAGAATTAGGTGTTTTATTTTCCAATCGTCCTAAAGCAAAAATGATGTATGAGAATGGGGGAGAGCGATGAACCAAAGAGAAAGGTGATGTTGATTTTGGTAAAGAAGTTAAATAATAAATCATGCAAATTTATAAAGCTAAATTAGATTCTTCTGTAATGCTCTTTCTTGTGATAGGTATTTCAGTTATCGGATATTTTATAGGCATGAAAGCCCTAGCTGTTATTATCTTAACTATAGTAGTTCTAGGGCTGCTAGCTGTTTCAAATTTTATTTACTCTGATATTGAGTTTGTTATCGACTCAAGGAACAAAACAGTTAGTTATAGTTTTGCAAGATTAGGTAAAGTGTTTAAAAATACTTATAAAGTAGCGGAATTAGAATATCGATATCAAAATGTGGTCACAAGCTCTGGTAAGTTTAATACATTTAGTTTGATTCAAAATGGAAAAACTATAGTTAAAACACGACCAAACATATATTCTTTTACGGAGAATCAAATACAAGATATAATTAAAAGTTTGAGTGAATTACAGGTTAAAGAAAGTATTTAGTGGACTGCTTATTAAAAACGGAATCACACAAATTGAAAGATAAACTGGGGTCAGGAATATCAAGATGAACTACTATTTTTTAGTTGCTCCTCTTACTGCCAAATATACGGATCGCCTCACAAGCTCATCTTCTTCAATTGGAACCGGTATTTGTGTTACACCAATTGCGAAAAATGTAGGAGAGGGATCAAGTAAAAATGGAATTGGTTTAGAATCTGCTTAAAATTGTACCTAGCTCAAGTGGAGAAACACATCTTCAAGGGAGTAAAGCACAATCTAAGTAGTAAATTTTGTTAGAGATTTTACAGCGGTAATGAGCGCTTAAACATACAATTTTTAGCAACAAGAGTATGCTGGACTATGGACAGATAAGTAGAAAAGAGAATGAAAAGAACAAGAAAAGAGCGAAAATACTGAACTAGAATTATTATAGAGATGAATGGAAAAACACAGTTAATCGTATTAGTACTTTGTGTGTTAGTTACTTTAGGCATTACATTTTTTGATTTTACATCTAGTCAAGATGAGTTAGCCCAGAAAGTAAAAGGGTATCAAGAAACTACTGCGATAGTTAAAAAAGTACATGCCCTTACAGTTACTAGATATGGGAGTAAGCAACCTACTTATGACCTTAGAGTAAGACTCAGTGATAGTACTGAGGTGAATATGTATAGACGAAAATTAGATGCAAAATTAACAGAAGGAAGTACAGTTAATATACTATATAACCCTGCATCACCCCAGGACGATATTTACGTAAGAGAATAAAGTAGAAGGAGGGTTTAGTTTAGGAGTTGCACCAATGGGAGGAATAATAAAATTAATGGATTTTACAGCATTAGATTTAGAGAATAACAAAAGACTACATGGGGTGATCGGCTAAATTATGCCTGTGGAGAAGTGGAATAGTAATAGGGCTAACAAAACATACCCGAGATAGGTATTAATGACAGTATGTTTAGAAAAAATAAAGGAGATCTATGGCAAAAGTTTTAAAAGAAAGTAATGAAGATTTAAAATTATTATTAGAATCTTCCAAAGCACCTGAAAGAAGAAAAGCTGCTAAATTGATAGGAGAGTTTGAAGTAGTTGACCTTGGTGATTCATTATATCAAGCATATCTGAAAGAAAGTAAGAATTTAAAAGCTTGGGAAACCCAGTGTATCATGATAAAAGCTTTAGGTAAAATTAAGTATGAGAATGTTCTTCAAGAGTTATCTGGTATCATAGAAAATAATATAATACATGACATGATAACTAATGAGGCAACTTTAGCATTTACAAGAATAAAAAGGGAAAATAAAAATGATATAATTCCTATTCTGGAATTATTGAAAGAAGGTAATTTATCAGTACTTAATGGAGCATTAAAATCGTTGGCATTTGATGATGTTGTCCCTGAAAAAAAAGATATTTATAAACTTATTGATGCAGTTAATTTAAAACAAACGCTTATAAAAGAACAACATAAAGTTGGAGTTTTTGATCCAAGAGCGTATTTACTGTCAGCAATGTCAAAATGGGATAGAAAAGACCCTAAAATTAGTAGTTTTATAGAAGAGTGTTTTAAAGATGAGTATTTAGGAAAAATACATGATTTAGTTGAAAAAGTTAGCAAAGGTAAGAAAGTATATGCGGAATAGGCGTTGAATCCTTTCTTTGTATAGTAAGACTGCGTATCAATCTTGGTTTACTGTTTTTGCTTGATTTTACTGCTGAATTACTGTATTGTAGCGAGAAAATTAGTCAAAATACACGATTTTAAATAAGGTAGCACAACATGAGATTAACAGAGGTAGAAGCTATTCAAATAGCAAAACAATATCAACAGCGATATCCCTCGCTTAAGCATACCATTGTACGGGCACAATTTAATTCAAAGTTTAATGTTGTTGGAGAAAAAGCATGGATTGCAATTGGTGTGTTTGAACTGTTTGGGGATATACATGAGTTTTTTTATGTAATTTCAGATGAAACAGGAGAGGTAGAATATACTTTTAATGAACATGGCAGTATAAATCCACAGCAATAAGCTTCTTATTTTGGGCTTACCATACGTATTCATTGTTTGCTTGTTGTTATGAGTGGATGAATATACGATCCTAGGTCCATTCCATTCATCGACAACCTTTGTATATGGTACTCTTCCATTTTTATACACGGTAATTTCCTACAGATTTCAACTCAACGCATTAATGCGTGTGCCTTCCCAAGGTTGGGATTGTTCGCTATAGCTCAAAAATCTTAGGATATTTGCTTTCGAATAAGGGAAAATCAAGTTGCTAACAGATTTCCCTAATGCTTAATCTAAACAGATGTTTTTTACTTACACAGTTTATGGTACAGTGTCTTTTGGAGTGCTTTCATAAACTTTAGATTATACTACTGTAATTTCAAACCATCATGAACTAGAGTAAAACAAACCAAAAAAAAGCGGAGGAATCGCCTATTTGCTGGCTTGTTTCTTTACTTACATTTAGCTGTATGATGAGGACTATGAAAAAAAAAATAATAAGTTAAAATAAACATAACCTTGTTACTTGTTAAGATGTAATTAACTAAGTTTATTTCCCTATTAAGTGAAATATATACAAATCAAATAAAATAAGTAACAATGAAGATGAGATATCTCGGGGCTTTTCTTTTATTAACGACCCTTTGTTTTGGACAAAATGTAAAAACTCCATACGAATCCTTTATCACTAAAAAGGACAACTATGCTTTTTCCACGATCAATTTTAATGTGCCTGCCTTTGATTATAGACAAAAAGTAGACAGTGTATCTTTTGAAGGGAGTTTAATTCTTCCCAAAGATGGTTTTGATCAAGTGGTGATTATTAAACCCGGAACGGGCTATAATACGCGCAATACCCATAGTCCTTTAGCGGAAGCTTTATTGGATAATCGCATTGCTGTGTTTCGATATGATGAACGCGAAATGGGAAATTCTAAAGGAAAAGGAGGTAATATGTCCTACTCGGCGACAATGATGGGAGAAGAGTTGGCTAGTGCGTTTAACATGCTAAAGAAACATCCAGACCTACAGGGTAAAAAAGTGGGACTTATTGGGCATAGTCTAGGGGGCATAGCAGTTATGGAAGCCTTACAACACAAGATTAATCCCGATTTTTTAGTGCTTTTTGCTGCTCCCGTTGTTACAGGTAAACAACTATTTCTCTATCAATTACAACACAGTGAAAATGTATTTAATGATTACTTTCTCTACGATACACGCGAAGAAAAAGAGAACGTATGCTCGGCCTTAGCTGATTTTTACCTCGCCAATCACAAAGAAAAAAGCTTTTGGAAAATGTTTGATAAAGAGACAAAGAAACTCGGTTATACAAAGAAAAGATATGCTACTCGTTTTCGTTTTTTAATTGGCCATGTGGAGCGTGATTTAGTGGAAAAAGACCGCATTGATGTATTGAAAAACACCAACATCCCTGTCTTTTATATGATTGGTTCGGAGGATGTGATTGTCGATCCTATAGCGAATATCAATCGCTTAAATAGCCTCGCGAATCCTGCGATAGCTGCGATAGTAGTAGAGGGTGAAAACCACTTTTTCTCGGATGGAGAAAGTACGCCGTATGACATTCACCAACAACCAAAACAACAAATCGTAGATTGGATTAAAAGACAATAGGATGCCAATCTTCTATAATTTAATTTAGTACTAATCAAATCATTTATGTTACTAATGGTCAAAACAATTACAGTGCTTTTACTTGCTATCGCTGCCTTGTTGTCCAGCTGTCAAGAGGCAACTGTCGAAAAGCAAATAGCCTCTTATATGATTCCATTTGAGCAAGTGGATCAAGCTTCGTTTGAAGAAATAGCCCAGCGCATTGGGGATAGCGAAATAGTTATCTTAGGAGAAGCGGGGCACGGAGATGGTAAAACCTATGAGGTTAAAGCGGAACTTGTTCAATATTTGATGAAAGAAAAAGGATTTAATACCCTAGCTTTAGAAGGTGCGGGATTTGTTGATTTAGAATTAAAAAATAATGATAGAAAGGATTTTCCTCAGTCTAGAGATTTAAGTAAATGGAAGCCATTTTGGGGAGATGTGAAGCAAACAGAAGGGTTAGTTCGAGACATCTTACATAATGAAAAGCTAAAATGGAAGTTTTTAGGGTTAGAAAGTCATCCAAGTAATGAGTTCTTATTACAAGAAATGAAAAAGCTTCAGCTAGATGATACTCAAATCGACAAATTTGAAAATAGTTTACTCAAAATATATGATTTAGATGTTGAAAATGTAACAATTGAAGAAATTGATTTTGTACTAGAGACTATAAAATTAATTGAAAATTCTATAATTGATACTACCCACGATAATTTCTTTAAGCATACTGTTCAAACTATATATGCTGGTATTGAGGGAATGAAATATTTTTATTTTTTAGGTGGTTTTGACAATGAAAATGTTTTTGTAAATATCAGAGACAAGTATATGGCTAATAATGTTATTTGGCATAAAAAGAATAATCCTAGTGCGAAAATTATTGTTTGGATTGCTAACTTTCATGGAGCGAAGCAAATTCAAAAGGTTGTTTATAAAGAAGATAATCGCGATTTGTATAAAGGATTCAAATTATTTACTGAGTATTTACTCGAGGCCTTTCCGGATAAAATATATAGCATAGCATTTACCTCTTCAATTGGTGAAGTTAAAGGGATAGTACAAGGAAGTGAACCTTTTTCAATTACAACTAAAGTCAACTCATTAGAGTATTACTTAGATAAACAAAACACGCCATTTGGATACTTAGATTTTAATGAAATAAAGGTGAAAAAACCGTTTTTTGAAGAAAAAAGTTTCGATGCTATGATATTAGGTTATGACACTAAGCCAGGGCAATGGTTAAATGTATTTGATGGCGTTTTTTACATTAAAACGAATGAGCCTTTAAAAATGGCTGAGTATCAAGTCTGGTAGGAGATAGGTTGATATCGAACGAATTAATACCGTTGTATCATCTACTTCATCCTGTAATTTTGTGATAAAATAAGTATGAAATATAGAATAACCTTAAATAATAATTACCCAAATAAAATGTTTGGAATGCTTTTATGTGAAGGAAATCCATTACACTATGTGTTTTTCATGAAACCTGATCCGTTAGAGCTAACTATGCGTATAGATTTTTTAGATTTTGATACAATTGAAAAGAAATGGGACTGTATTCCAACAGACAAGGTAAATATATATTTAATTAATCAAAAAGTAATAGATTTACTTCACGTGCATTATCCAAATACCTTTGAATTATTAGATGCTTCAATATATTCAAATCATGTTTTCGTTGAAACGGAATATAAACTATTACATATTTTAAATCATATAGATCAGGATAAAATTAGTTATAAAGATGGTATTTGGGTAGATCAAGATTTTAGTAAAGCTTATAAGAAACACAAACTCAAAGGTTGGGTTTTTGATCGTGAAGATGAATAAAGTTTTATAGATAATAAATCAAATGTACCGACGATTTCTCGCTTGAAATAGCTCGTAGATAGGGAGGAAATCTGAATGAGACTTATTGCTCAATCAAATAAAGCCAAGGGTATTACAAATACGCCTTGGCTTTATTAATTGTATGCGGTCTACTATCACTTAAACGCAGTATAGATGGTAATTTATAGCTCCGTCCAGTTTAATTCTTTTCTATATTTTTCCGTAAGGGAAGGGTTTGCTGATTCAATGCTTTGTACGTTGTATTCTTCTTTTAAGTAAGGTGGAATATCCTCCACAGATAAGAGTCCGAAGACTTGATTCTTATCCGCAAGGAATTTGATTGAATCTATATTTCTAAACTTTATAATAGGAAGATCCTGCTTGAGATAGGAAGCTTTATAGTAAGGGTAAATCATCTCAAAAAAAGTGGTGAAATTTTGTTGAAAATTATGCACTTCGATGAGGTCGTAAGGTCTTTGAATTAGTGCAAAGGAATTTGCAGTAGGCATGGAACCAATTGATTTAGTAATCTGCGCTAAAGTTTCTCCATTCTTTAAAATATAATCGTCATCTAACTCTTTTACGAAGGTACGTTGTGTTTCATTTAATTGACCATTATGGTAAACTTCGAGTAAAGCTTTGTGTACGTTTTGGTCTTTTGCATGTAAACCATTAAGAGTATGAATATCCACTAACTTATCTAAATTATCGGCCAACCATTTGGGATGATTTTCGATATACATCTTTTTGAACCAAGGGGCTAATTCACCAGAGATAATGGCCTGATAATAATTTTCCTGCCCAGAGAGATAGGAAACATTATAGCCATTGTGGAGCACTAGTAATTCCAAAGAGGATTGAAAGAAATCGAGATCTTTATATTGAAACATCGCCTCTAGGTTGTGATGAAGCACTTCAGGATTGTAGCTACCATCCATATCTTTTAACGCTACAATGTCTTTTTTAAGGGCTGTATATTCGGATTCATTTTGAACATATGTATTGTAAATGGTAGAGACTAATGTATCTCGTGGGGTTTGAGCGCTAGCAAAGGCTGCAAAAAATAGGGTAATGAGAGTGAATCTTATTTTCATAGTATAGTAGTAATAGGTGGGTTAGGTTTATAGTCTATCAAATAGTAGGATAATTTTTGATTTAAAAAACAAGATACTAAAAACGAATGGAAGAAGGGGAGGTGTTGTTAAACATGTAGAAGTAAAAAATAAATACAGAGCATGCTATTACACCCTAAAGGATAGCCTATAAACATCCTCTTTCTTTTTATTTACTATCTTTAATTTTTAGATAAAAAAGTAATAGCATGCGTAGAACTTTATTTGTGTTAGTTGTTTGGATAACAGGTGTACTACAGGCACAAACCATTGACAATAAAATCAGACTATCCATTTCGCCTTCCGTCATACATACAGCGGAGAACAAAGCCATCATAGAACAGTTAACACGATTTCTTCAAACAAAAAATCAAGATCCCTATACTAATGCCTATTGGAATAAGGATGACTTCAAACGATTTGTTTCGCCTTATCGATCCATAGTCGGGATTGAGCAAGGGAGATTAGGTTCTCATTTCTATCAACCTGCGTTGATGGAGTTACTCTCGACAGATGATCCTACCAAACAAATAGCCAAAATCGCTTATATTGGACACAATACTGAAACCAAGGAGAATTCTCTGCGCCTTATCTACAATATTGTGGTGAATATAACGCAAGATAAAATCTATTTTAGTTCTTATACTGATTTGGCTACCTCTTCTTGGCAAAAATATACACAAGGAGCTATAACTTATGTCATATCTCCTGGTAAAAAGCTTAATGTGAAAGAGGTAGAGTCCCAAGTGAACGATATAGAGCGATTAACTTCTTTTTTTAATACAGAACAAATCCCAATAACTTATTATTCTTGCGTAGAGGCAAAGGAGCTTTTTAACATAAAAGGATTTGATTACCATGCTGATATGTATCTTTCTAAACACGGAGGACTTGCTGAGGAAGGAGGGATTGTCTATTCGGCTAATAATGCGGAAACTTACACCCATGAAGTCACTCATATCTATATGCAAAAATTGTTTCCCTTTTTGCCAACTATTCTCGATGAGGGCCTGGCTACTTATTTCGGAGGGAGTGGTTTTTATGATTACCAATGGCATAAAACAGCGTTAAAGAACTATATGGCAAACCATACAATCGACTATGCTTATTATCTCGATAGACCATATGAGCGATTTTATATCAACGATGAAACACCGGTGCCTTATCTCACAGGAGCACTTATTTGCGAATATGCAATAAAACAAGTAGGCCAAGAGAAGTTTGTTGAGGATTTGCACCAAATCAATCAAGAAATGGATATTTGGGAAATTATTCATCTTTGGGGATTAACCAAAGCAAACATCAATGATGAACTAAATCAAACATTATTATAACGAATAAAGCCAAGGGGATCACAAAATACGCCTTGGCTTTAATAATTTTATGTGGTCTACTATCACTTAAACGAAGTATAAATGGTAATCTATAGTTCTGTCCAGTTTAATTCTTTTCGGTATTTTTCCGTGAGGGTAGGATCGGCTAATTCAATACTTTGTACATTGTATTCTTCTTTTAAGTAAGGGGGAATATCCTCTACAGATAAGAGTCCGAAGACTTGATTCTTATCCGCAAGGAATTTGATTGAATCTATATTTCTAAACTTGATAATAGGAAGATCCTGCTTGAGATAAGAAGCTTTATAGTAAGGATAAATCATCTCAAAATAAGTAGTGAAATTTTGCTGGAAATTATGCACTTCGATAAAGTCATAAGGTCTTTGAATTAGCGCAAAGGAATTTGCAGTAGGCATAGAACCAATTGACTCCGAAATGTTGAATAAAGTTTTAGCATTCTCCATATAGTTAAACCTAAACAAAGCGCGTATTAATTCACGCTGTTTTTCGTCTATTTCTGAAGAATTGTAAACATCCATTAATGCTTTTGTCATGACTTGATCCTTTTGATGTAGGGAGTTTAACGTGTGAATATCCACTAACTTATCTAGATTATGGGCTAACCATTTCGGATGATTTTCGATATACATCTTTTTGAACCAAGGGGCTAATTCACCAGAGATAATGGCCTGATAATAATTTTCTTGCCCAGAGAGATAGGAAACATTATAGCCATTGTGGAGCACTATTAACTCCAAAGAGGATTGAAAGAAATCAAGATCTTTATATTGAAACATCGCTTCTAGGTTGTGATGAAGCACTTCAGGATTGTAGCTACCATCCATATCTTTTAGCGCTAGAATGTCTTTTTTAAGGGCTGTATATTCGGATACATTTTGAACATATGTATTGTAAATAGTAGATACTAAGGTATCTCGAGGGGTTTGAGCGCTAGCAAAGGCTGCAAAAAATAGGCTAATAAGAGTGAATCTTATTTTCATAGGATATTAGTAATTAGGTGGGTTAGGTTTATAGTATCTCAAATATTAGGATAAATTTTGATTAAAAAAACAATACTAGACTAAAAATGAATGGAAGCAGGGGAGTTGTTGTTAGGTGTTTACTGTATGAAGATAAGCACCAAAGCCAAGGGATACTCCAATATCCCTTGGCTTTGGTGTAATTATTTAATAATCAAACCTTCAGTTTAACGCTCAAATCGAAGTTCTGGAATGCGAATAGAAGTAATATTATCAGATGAATGCAATAAATAGTAATATTTATTGCATTGTATTCAAAATACGATAAACTACTTCCTTGTTAACTCCCAATTTTCCACGCCAAGCTGAAAGAGGAAAATTGACTTCTGTTCGGTGATTTGGTGCTTCTTGATGGAGTTGTTTCTCCCAAGAAAGTAATTGATGGTAGGGCGTAAAACCATTGAGCATACTGTAATCCTCAACGAGCTTATTGCGTAAAATACCCAAAGCAGCTAAAATACGCAACAACCAAGTTCGGGAGGTATTGTTGCTATTTGGGAGTATCTTTGCTTTAGAAATTCGGTTTAATAGATCTGTAGGTGTTTCATTTTCATTGGCTTGCTCGATACAGGCTATAAGATTTTTAAATACCTCTATATCATTTTTATTCGCTTTAATTGGGGCTAAGGTTGAGATTTCTCTTAAATCTAAAAGGATTTCTGTATAACCACCAATACGACAATAGCCGATGTATAAATCATGGCTGTTCTTTCCATCATTCTCCCAGTTTTCTTTGGGCAATCCACATATTTTACAAGGACTTCGAAAAGTGTCTTCTTCAAAAGGTTCGAAAATATGATCGGGTAGATGCTTGGCGTAGGCATAACTAATGATGGGCTGTAAGCCGCGGTGAAGTCCAGTGCCAATAGCCTTGATAAATAAATGATAGATTTTGTGTTCTAATCCTTCTTGATTGACGATTGTTCTTAAATCCTGTACAACTTGATTGTGCTGGTAATGTTCAATTTGATTGATTGAATACCCACTAGTAGTCAATAAAGAAAGATCTTTTTCTTTTATATTATTGGGTTGTAGTTGATAGGTATAGAACTTTTTATCACTATCATAAGCTACTGTATTTTGATGTAAATAAACTTTAGATAGAATCTTGGTTAGTTTTGGATCGATCATGATAGTTGGATTGTACTAGAATAGTGCTAAGGTATTTAAAATTTGTGGAGTAGAGTTAAAAACGGAACGTGTTTCAAAAGATTCTACTTTAGTGTATGTTGATATTTTTCTCTTTGAAAACGGTTATAATCGTCAATGATGATTCCATTAGCTGTTTTAAAATAGATCGAATCCGAATCTGTTTTCTTTAGCACAGAGTCGCCAATTGTTAGTTGATCAAATAAGGTTCTTTGAATTCTTAATTCAGGACCGTTATGTAGGTAGATTGTGTTGGCTTTGGTAGGATTTTTGTCTAATTTATCTTGTACGGTTGCTTTAAAAGCTGTTTGTCTAAAGATTAAATATTCTTTTTTGATATAATAATCTGTAGAGACAAACCAGATCAATATACCAAAAATAACAGCAAAAATGCTAAGTATTATAACTCGCGGTGATTGAAAGTAAACATTTTTCATTTTCTATTAACCCTATCAAAGTTTGTTTAGTTTATTTTGATGACTGGGGATATTTTTAAATTCTCATTGTTTGGTTTGGTATACACATCTTTCTCTTTTTCTAGATAGATAATAGAAGTGGTTTCACTTTGAGATACCACATTTTTTACCTTCATCTTATGGAGAAAAAATTGTTCAAACGAGGTGTTTTTATTTATTGTGATTTGTCTTAAATCATAACATTCAAATAATTGCAGACTTTTTAGATTGACAAGAGGTTCTATGTTGAGTTTTTTCATTGGATTTCCTTGAATATACAAAGAAGTTAAATGAGGGAAAGAGGTTGTAAATCTCAGTCCTTTTAATTGATTCCTGAAAGCATAAAGACCTTTTAAATTAGGCATGTTTTCCAAGATTAATCGTGGACCTAGTTGGTTGTCTCCAATGAAGATTTCCTCTATGACTTCATTGCCATTTAAGACACTCATATCCGAAATTCGATTGCTGTTTACATACAGTATTCGTAGGTTTTTAAAGTGTTTAAGATCATCAAGAAACTCAATGTTTTTATCAGAAAGTTTTAATTCTTCTAGGTGCTCAATCTCCTTCAATTCAATTTGAGCGTTGTTGTTTGTGTCAAAACCTAAATCAAGTAACGCTTTGTGAAAATTAGGATCTTTGAACGTTATGCTTTGAGCGCAAACACTAGACAAGGCTAGTAAGAAGGAGAATGTAATTATTTTCTTGATTATCGTTGGTCAGGTTTAATTGTAATAGAATTCGTCTGTTGCTAATGTAGTAAATAATTAAGATAACTATAAGAGGATACAAAACAAATGTACTGACGATTTCTCACCTAGAATAGCTAGTAGTTAGGGGAGGGAGTCTAAGGAGGACTTATTCCTAAATTAAAAAAACCGAGTGTACTAGAATATACACCTTGGTTTTAGTTTAATATGATTTGGAGTAAGGACATAGGCAATAAATCACATCCTAGTATTCATAGGAGTTCATCGTCTATTTATATGTTTTTACACCACACTTTTTTCAAAGGACTTCAAAGGAAAATCAACTGAAAAAGTTTAACAGTTTTATTGGAGGAAATAGGGGGGTTTGGTAGATATTGATGTTTAAAATAGGTTATTGATTAAATCCTGTGAATATATTCTAGGCAATTCAGTTCTACTTATTTCTTTATAAGTTTGCATGATATGTTTTATACCTTTTATGATAAAAATACCTTTGCTTCTTGAAAGGAAAGCATATTCAAAATGATCTGTTCATTGGGAATAGTTTCAGAAACTCCATTTAATTCAGCTAGTGCTTTGTTAGCTGCTATTCCTTTTTTCAACACTTTATTAGTTTATAAGTCAGTAGCTATAGGTAATGCAGGAAGTATATAATTAGTCATACTATCTGTTGTGCATTTAGATTACTATAAAATTAGGGTAAAGGAATGAGATAGTAGCTTTTAATTGATTAAAAATTAATTCGATCGCATAGTAAACAGCTTCTCTTTCTATAATTCAATAATCAGACCTTTATAATACTCGTGATTACTCAATAAGTACAGCACTTTTTTATTGGGTATGTATTTTTGAATCCACTCGACTCCCTTGCTACTCAAATGCGTATCTCCAGCTAATCTCTATACCTTTTCAGGTATAAAAAATACGTAAAAAAACAAAATGATACTCCTTCGTATATAGTTTCGTTTTGATGTGTTATACCCGATAGGTGGTGTTTTTGTGGGTAGAAAAAGGAAAAGAGAAGTACGGATATTTAGAGCGCAGCTCGACTTATAAAGAAGTTTTCTGTTCTCGAAACTAGTCATTTTGAAAATATTGTTGAGCTGTCGTTCTAATAGTCGTTATATTTAATTTTTGTATTATTGTATGACCTTGTAAAGTGAAATCATTAGACTACTATGGACTACAAGAAACCTCTTAAATATGCATCTTATTCAACCTTTTATACCTGGATAGCGATATTCATCTTCTTGTATTTTTTTTATAGGGTTGAGCTACCCCATACACTAGCCAATCCCATGTATTGTATTCCGTTACTTAGTACGTTTATAAGTGGTTTTTTTCTTTTTAATCGAATAAAAGAACCTTTTTTGCTGGGCATTATTCACTATTTATTTGCTCATCTTTTGGTGCTTTATTTGTTCTCTATTTACGCCTTTATTGAAAATTTTGATCAGTATGGGTTTGCCAAAACAAATTTTACGATGTCTGTTGTAGAAGGATTTAAAGTTGTTTTTTACAGTTTAGCTGGACTTGAAATTGTTTTGCCTTTTTTTATTTTTGGTGGGTATTGGTGTAAAAAAAAGATCAAATAACATCAATAATGAAAGTAGTATCCCTGCGAAAAGGAGTATAGACGAAGATGAAGAAGGATACGAGCCAATTCCAGAACTTGTCACTTATTTTAAAGTGTTACCAGCGCATAAAAAATGGGCGAGTTTAGTTACCGAAATCAATCAAGACGGAGGAAATGAAATTTATAGGACTATTTCTCCTTTTTGGGATGGTGAAGATGATGCTTTTACAATTGAATCATTTTCTGATGTCGATCAGTTTCCTCATTTAAATAAAATGACGTTGTTCTCAACTGATGAAGCTATAGTAAAAGCCTTAGAAGACAAGGGAATAGCTTCCATAGTCAGCTACTTTTAGAAGCAGACTACAGTTAACTAGTCAAGAATGCATATCAAGTGTAATTTAGGGTAGTACTTGGCCTATTTGGAATGCTGTCAGAACTTTTAGATCATACCACGTATTTCGAATAAAACAAACTACTAGATTTTCGAATATAATTAGTAGAGGAAGTTACGTATAAAAAGGTAACTTTGAAACAGAACGAAACGGCAAATGACAAGGAGTCAACATAATAAAAATAAGACAAAACGATGAAAACAACGGAAGACTTAGCCTTACAGCTATTTACCACTAGATTAATGACGAGTGAGGAAGAAGTGGAACAATTTGAAGAAGCCTTAGCCCTCTTGTATCAACAAGAAAAAATAGAGCATCTCCCGTTATTTCTAAGCGTATTAGATGATCGAACAGAACAGGAAGAAGTCATGTATGGCGTACTCCATGCAATCGAATCTTATGCAAGCACTTTAGGGTTTTCCAAGTATATTGAGCTTATTT
The DNA here is from genome assembly GCF_030326445.1 of Myroides sp. DF42-4-2. Lineage (NCBI taxonomy): Bacteria > Pseudomonadati > Bacteroidota > Flavobacteriia > Flavobacteriales > Flavobacteriaceae > Myroides > Myroides sp. DF42-4-2. The sequence continues at coordinate 47,365 of NZ_JACAKI010000018.1, read as the reverse complement.
TAGCCGCTATGGATTCGTTTCAGGAACAGGCTGAAGAATGGAAAGAACTGATTTTTCTTCGAATGATCAATAGCGAGGCGTGTTTTGATGATTTATTGCGCCTTGTTAGCCAACAACATAAGGAGGAACTAAAGGAGGAATTACGACTTATTTTCTTGCGAATTATACAAAGAAATGAAGTTAAATTTGGTTCATCCTGTCGCTTGCTGTTAAGTGCATTAGATCATTCAAACTAAGTTTTTTCTTATAAAAGTATACATGGCTAACCTTGAATTTTTTGATTCCCAAGTAAGGCGTATTTGGAGGATAACTTTAGTGGTGATTATCTACCTCAATACCTCACAACAGGAGAGTTCGTTGTTTTTGGTCACGTGAAGGGTGAGCAGAATAACAGCGTAATTGTAGGAGAAGAAAAGGAGGAAGCTGCGGTTAATGACGAAGGGTTTTACGTACTAAAACTGAAGAAAAAGGAGCGTCAGGAAATTCGCTTATGCTTGAAAAGAGCAGGAGAAACTGTTGATTGTAAAACAATACCCATGGATGACAAGGACTGGGAAGAAGTTGATTTTTAGCTATCATCAAACGATCTTTATCCAAATCGTGTAAAAGGATTATAAAGTCTTTGACCCGAACAAAGTGAACTGGCGTAAGCAATATATCGAAATCTGGTTTACTAAAAAACGCAGACACTTCTACTTAAACTACCAGACAATCAATGAGTGTAATCAAATAATAAATATTGATAAAGCTGCTTAGCTAATCGTCTGTATTTCATTAGGATATCCAAGGCCAAAAGGCATTCCACTTTCGCTTAAAAAAGTTAAAATAGCGTTCTTTTTCTTTAGGTGATAAAATTCAACTGCATTGTTCGTTTATTTAACATTACAGTTAATTACATTTGAAATATAGAAAAAGTAAGGCGATTATAGAAGGTCAAACAAGAAAGAGTGAGGATAGCTTATTTCTTGTAGAAAGTATAAGATCCAGGTGAAATAGAAGAAAATGAAGCGGTTATTTGCATCTTTAAGTTTGCCGATAGGCATTTTTTTTCTCCTTCTTCTCGCTCTGTTTTCAAAAGGCAAAGAAGGGGGAAATAAACGCAGTGTAGAAAGGAAAAACCAACCTAAAAAAGAGGTTGAAAAAGACGCTCGCTCAATTGGAAGAGCGGATAAAGGTCAACCGTTGCTAAAGAACCCCAAACCCTATAACACGGCTGTGTTTATCCAACAATTGTGGAGGTGGGACAGTTTGGTTCATCAAGGGCAACAGGCTAAAAATACACCTAAAGAGGAAGCCTCAGCAAAGCCAAAGGGGCCTTTGAACTTCTAGCCCAAGGCTAGGCCTCGGTCTCATCGAAAAAAAAGATAAAAAGCCTATCCCACGGCTTTAATAAAATGAATTGCGTCTCCCAAAACAATCTTTTATTGAGCTGTGGAATAGGGTAAAGAAACTGTACGCTTGCGCAACATCTAAGGCAAATGACGTATGTAAAGTGAAAGTGTTGTTTCTACTGACTCATAAAGACCTCTATGCTATTTCTAGTTTGTGATTTATAATAAAAAGCAAGCGAGATCGGTAGTGTATACATTTTTTGGCCATGTGGGTTGAGATCAGTGTGTCGATTATATTTTTTTTAAGGTTGAACAATCCATTTTGATGGTTAGATTATGATTGTTTGCCGTTTGCTTTTCCCACTCAAAACATAGGTTTGGAGTGGGAGTAAGCAAAACACAAATGAGCTATACAACCGCTCGATTCTTGAATCGCCTATGCAACGATGAAGTTAAGCCAATAAGTGAAACAGCAGTAGATGTGCATATCTGCTATCTTTCCTATTGTTACCTGGTTAAGGGTAGTGTACTATAAATAGACGACGCAAAAGTTGGCTATATAACTAGACTAATCTTCTTTGATTAGTGCTATTGTAATGACCCAAAGGGAGACATAGGTCAAGATATATGGTAATCACAATAGTGGATACTGTGATTGGATTGCAGTGGATAGTTCAGTTTGTTCGCTGAACTATCACTTACTATGCCTCAACATAGAAAAACAGTTTACTACTACTTTTCTTTGGAATAAAACAAGAAAGGTTTTATTTTTAGCATGCGAATTCTATTAAACAAAACACAATGCTTTACCCCGTGGTTTAGTCACGGTTCATTCCATTTTTTATTGAGACCAATAAGGGAGTGACTCCCTTACTCAACAGTAAAAAAGAAATGTGCATCTCTTTTTTACCCTTACAAAAACAAGTTAACAAAACACAGGAAGTAAAGCCATTGCTTAATTAAAATGCATTTGATCAACAACCACAAATTCATCTCAATCGTTGGTCTATTTTTCGTCTAAGGATTGTAGCGTATAGTTGACTAGAATAGATATGAAAGAGATTCCTTACCACTTATCAAGGTGAGAATCTTGTGTTTGATATATCAAAGATAAAAAAAGAATTTAAAAGTGCGTGCTATCGAACGCATTTTTTTTAAAAATTAACTCATTTGGGATATGGAGAATATTAGTGTTAAAATATGCGTTTTTATCTATAAAGAATGGATGCTAAAGGAAAAATCTCAGCGCACTTTTGCAAAAAAGTATTTAATTGATGAGAGCGTAGCTCGAAAAATGAAAAAAGTAGCCTTGAGCCAAGGAACGCTATCCTACGATATTCCCCTGTCGACCATTCAGCAAATTTGTACGGCTACCTCTATTTCTTTTGTTGATTTTTTTCGCCTTATTGAGGCTTACGACCCGCATGAACTATAAGGATCTGATAGGAGGTAGGGGATAGATATTCCTTCTGCTTCTTATCAAGGTATACCCGCCTAGCAATACAAAAAAAAGCCTTCTACTGAAGGCTTTTTTGTTAGTTCTTTCTAAGGTAAGTAACCGTAACAGGTAGATTATCACCTCTCATGGCAATGTCGTATACAACCGTTAATTTTGCGTCTGTCGTACGAACGATGGTTCTCGGTGTATGTCTAGGATCACCGCTGTTAAACGTAATCACTTGATCTTTGATCACCCCTTGAACAGCTGGTTGATCTACTCCTTTTTTCGTAGTTTCAACTAGTGTTGCCTTGTCTTCTGTTAAAATCATAATGTCTTGGGTAATGGCATCATCCCCCCCTGGCATATCCTTAAACTTATGCTTCATCGTAGGCCCATTTGGAATCGTGTACGATAAACTATCCGTTACCCAAGTGCCTTCATAATCACTCTTTTTGCGGATTACATTATCATCACTTGAACAACTAGCGATAGCAAACGGAAGTGCTAAAAAAGCGCAAATAGCTACTAATTTTTTCATTTTGTCGAGTTATAAATTTATTTTTTGTTGGATTAAAAGCCCTTTACACTTTGGTTGTAAAGGTCGTCTTTTTGTTCTGTTGTCAAATCGCGCTTGTACTCAAACAAAGCCGATTCCCAATCGCCATAACCTGTATTGGGTAAAATAATGAATTTTTTGCCAAACAAAGCTTGGTTATTTTTTACATTTTGCAAGCGCTCTTCTTGTGTTTTCTTGTCAAATGCCGTAGAGAAATCAGATAGATTATCACCTAATAGCAACACAATTTCATGCGTTTCGCTTAATTTTTGACGTCTTGTTTCTTTGCTAGATTCTGTTGTGCGTACAATGAGGTGTTGCTCATCGGCAAAAGGGTAGTTGTATCGCTTTAAGTTTTTCAACGTACCTGCTTTGTCATTTTGGGTGCGATTGGTGATGTAGTAAACCTCAATTCCCTTTGATGCGGCGTAGTTGAAAAACGCCAAACTGCCTAATAGGGGTAAAGCTTCTCCTTTTGAGGTCCATTCATTCCAGGTTTCTTCGCTAAATATTTTGCCCTGACGCGCCATTTCCACAGCATAAGGGGAGTTGTCTAAAAAGGTTTCGTCTATATCGGTAACAATGGCTAGCGGCTTGTCTGTAGGTTGTGCTAAGCGCTCATCAAGGCGCAAGGTAGCAATATTAAAGGCCTGGGCTGCTAATGCTTGATACTCCGCTGCATTTTGTTGGAAAACCGCAGCGTATAATTTTCCGTTTACTTCGATTTGATGTAACGGGCTGTTTGTTGAAGTAACTTGACTTGATGGAATTGTTTTACACGAGGCTATAACAAGTAGTCCTGCAAGAAGAAAAGTTCTTTTTAACATAATCTAGTTTTACTATTTATTAAGATACAAAAATACAACATAAAATTAGATTAGCCGCTCTTCTATAAAAGAAGGTCAAAACCAACAAAAAAAAACCTTTCAAACGAAGTGAAAGGTTTTTTTCTGCTGGGTTTATTCTTTGTATTCCGCTGCCTTTTCGTCAAATAAATCGTCGACAGACCAGTAGCGTTCTCCTGTGTCATAATTAAAGGTAAGGATGGTTGCGCCTTCCTCAATTTGCGGTAGTTGCTTTGCAATGGCAGCTAGAGAGGTTCCCGTTGAGATTCCTGCTAAAATTCCCTCTTCTTTAGCAATGCGATTCGTATAGTCAAACGCCTCCTCTTTGTCAATGGTAATAACTCCATCAAAAATAGCCGTGTTAACTACCTTGGGTACAAAACCTGCACCAATGCCCTGCAAAGGGTGAGGACCTGGTTGTCCGCCACTCAAAACAGGGGAGTTCTTCGGCTCTACGGCATACACTTTTAGGTGGGGAAACTTTTCTTTCAATACTTCGGCAACACCCGTAATATGTCCCCCTGTACCTACACCGGTGATCAAATAATCAATCCCCTCTGGAAAGTCATTGATGATTTCCATGGCCGTTGTTTTGCGGTGGATCTCCGGATTAGAGTGATTGTTGAACTGTTGGGGCACCCATGCATTGTCCATCTGCTCTGCCAATTCCGTCGCCTTAGCAACCGAACCTGCGGTTCCTAATTCCCTTGGCGTAAGAACGAATTTAGCCCCATATGCCGCCATCAATTTTCGCCTTTCAATACTCATAGATTCTGGCATAACCAAAATTAATTGGTAGCCTTTTACAGCACATACCATCGCTAATCCAACACCTGTATTCCCAGACGTAGGCTCTATAATGGTTGTGTTTTTATTGATGATGCCTTGGGCCTCCGCATCTTCAATCATCGCCAAGGCAATGCGATCTTTTAAGCTTCCGCCTGGATTTTGCTTTTCTAATTTGATCCATACCTTATGCGTAGCGGGAAAGAGTTTGTTGATCTTTACATGAGGCGTACGTCCGATTGTTTCTAAAATTGTCGTTGCTTTCATATTCGTTTTTTTTGGCTGTTATATAATAAAATTGATAGGTTCTGGATAGTTTTCCGTGAATTTTGAATAGACTTTACTCTTGCTGTAAATGATAGAGTGGGGGGCTACGCTTTTGGTTAACCACACATTTCCTCCAATCACGGAATCGTGACCGATAATCGTGTCTCCACCCAAAACAGTTGCTCCGGAATAAATCACAACATTGTCCTCAATATAAGGATGACGACGCGTATTCGCCTTGTCTTTTGATACAGAAATAGCGCCTAAAGTTACGCCTTGGTATATCTTTACATTGGTGCCAATGATACAGGTTTCACCAATTACGATACCTGTTCCGTGGTCAATGCAAAAATGCGAACCAATGCTCGCCGCAGGGTGAATGTCTATACCCGTTTTGTTGTGGGCATATTCCGTCCAAATACGCGGTAATAGGCGCACCTGCTGCTGCTGTAATTGATGGGCAAAGCGATAAATAGCAATCGCATAAAATCCCGGATAGGCAATGTGAACCTCTTGTAAACAAGTAGCTGCAGGGTCATTTTCTAATATGGCCGTCGCATCTGTATTTAACAAAGCGTAAATCGAGGGTAGTGCATCAAAAAAATCACCAGCAATCTGAAGCGATCGCTCTTCGTTATTGTTAATGCTAAACAGAATGGAAACCAATTCATTCTTTAGCGTATTGAGCCTGATATTAATCGCCTGCTCGGAGTGATAACGCTTGTCTTCTAATTGAAACAAAAAGTGAAAAAGCGTATCGGTGAAGTTTTCCATCCTCTTTTTATCTAAAAAAGCAGTGGTACTTTCGTTTTTATATACTAATTCTTGAATAAAATTCATGTCGATTTAGATGCTTATAGTTAAGAAATGATTGATCTCGTGTTTGTTTTGTTGGGTTAATTTCGCCGCCTTTCTCGGCCTTTCGCGCTCTCCCCATTGCGCCAGTGCCTCTAGTACGGGGAGCAAAGACCGACCCTTCTCACTCAATTTATACTCAATAAGTACTGGTGTTTCCGTAATGATGCGCTCTATGAGGTGTAGTTGCTCTAACGCCTTTAGTTCACTGGTCAGCATTTTACTGCCAATTTTAGGTAGCTGTTGTTGCAAGGTAGAATAACGAGCGCGATCTTGTTGAAAGAGCACCGTTAAAAGCGGAATACGCCATTTTCCGTTAATGCTGTTTAGCGTATGTTGAATGTTTTCCAAATGTATAAGGGTAGACATCTTTGGTTTCTTTAATGAAAGTTACTTCCTTTTGGGAAAGCTAATGTAATAAAAAGCATAGAACGCACAAATAGCTTAACGTTATTTTAGTATATATTTCTACTAAATGTGACAAAATATAGATTTATTAGTAGTATAAATATACTCATTGAGAATAAAGGGTATCTTTTTGGGATAATAATTGTTAAAAAAGAAGGGGAAGCTAGAGCGATTCACTAAATTAATCAGTATCTTTGGTTTAAGAAAGTGTGAGAGCTAGGTTCTAGTTCTCATAAAGAATGAATAGTTCTTTGTGTGTTTGTTTTGAAATAGATTTATTTTAAGATTTCTTTTGAGCGGCTACTTGTAAGGAATTTGGTTTTGTTGTTTTGTTGTTCTATTTCAAATGGGAAAGTAACAGATACAAAGATACTATGATACCAGAGAGTGCCCTTCTAAAGGCACTCTCTATTATTTTACTACCTCATAAAAAAGGTAAGTATTCGAACTTCTTCGTATGTACTGTAAGTCATACAACCTTATAACCTTTACGAATCGCGCAGAAGCACTTTATTATTTAGTCCCCAACCGTTGCTTTTGCGTTTGATCGTATGGGAATCCCCACTACCTTTTTGTCTTAGTCTTCTGCTAGTGCTTCTGCCTAATTGATCGACAGTGATTTTAGATTGTTTCTATAGGCTTCTAAAATATCCGATTTCAGGATATAGCCCACGTATTGCTGATCTTGTTGTACCAATAAAAAATCCGCTTTTTTCAAGTCAAACAGCTGAACCATATGCTTGGTACTATCGGCATAAGACACCGTGATTGCTTCTTCAATCAGGTCGGAAAGGGGGGTATATTTGGTCTGAAACGAACTAAATACAACGGGACGAACGTGATTGAGGTTAATCACTCCTACTAGGGTTTGATCCTCCTTAATTACCGGAATAAACTCCTGTTGGGTTTGAGTAAAAATGGTCACAGCATCCTGAGTGGTCTGTGTGGATTTTAGTAAGTGGATGTCGTTGCGAATAAAGTCGTGTACATTAATGGTCGATAAAATATTGGAATCCTTGTCTGAGGTGAAAACCATGCCTGTTTCGGCAATGGATTTAATGTCCATGGAATATTTCTCCATGTTTTTGGCAATGGCAAAGCTAATGGATGACACAATGAGCAGGGGAACCATTAGTCCGTATCCTCCTGTTATTTCTGCAATTAAGAAAATTCCCGTCAGCGGTGCGTGAAACAATCCACTGATCACCCCTGCCATACCGACAACGGTAAAATTGTGAATGGGAATATCTTTTACTCCAAGGAGAGAGAAGAATTTGGCCAAGGTAAAGCCGAGGTAGGAACCCACAAAGAGGGAAGGGGCAAAATTACCTCCATTACCACCACTTCCCATGGTTAATCCCACGGCAAAGGTTTTTACTAAAGCTGCACCGGCTACGAAGAGCAATAATACCCATTCATTGGTTGAAAAATTTCGCAACAGTGTATTGTTGAGGATGGTTTCTGGGTGATCTCCAGCGAGTATTTTGATGCTTTCGTATCCTTCTCCAAATAGGGTGGGGAATAGAAAGATTAAAACGGCTAACATCGTTGCCCCAATCAAGGCCCGTTTATAGACGTGATTGGTAAATTTGGAGATATAGGCTTCTGTTCGTCTAAACATACGGGCGTGATAAACACAGAAAAAACCTGCCAATATTCCCAACACCACGTAATAACCCGTATTGAAGGTGTCGAAAACGAGTTGTTTTTTGAAGGAAAGTAAGATATCTTCTTTGATAATGAGGTCCGTAACAATGGTTCCCGTTGCGGAAGCAATCATAATCGGAATAAAAGCAGAAACAGTAATATCTGCTAAGACAATTTCAATGGCGAAGAGCACACCGGCAATGGGTGCATTAAAAGCCGCAGATATACCCGCGGCAACCCCACAGCCTAGGAGTAGAATGCGGTCTTTATAGCTGAGCTTGTAGTTTTGTGCAAAATTAGACCCAAAGGCAGCCCCAGTAATAGCAATGGGAGATTCTAATCCCAATGATCCTCCCATACCTACCGTTAAGGAACTGGTAACGATTTGGGAGTACATCTGCTTTTTGGGCATGATTCCCGAGCGCTTGGCAACGGCAATCATAATTTGGTATGTCCCTTTTTCAATGCTGCCATTTAAAAATTTGCGCACCACAAATACCGTGAGTAAAATCCCAATAATGGGCAATATACTATTGGTATAGGGCAAATGAGAAATGTTGTCAATATAGGTGGCAAATTGGAAAACCGCATGGGCAAAGGACTTCAATACCGTTACGGCAAGGGCACTGGACGCACCTACCAAAACACAAGATAAATACAAAAATTGGCGGTCTGAAAGGACCGACTTTAAAAAAAATAAAATACCTTCTGCATACCGAAAGGTTTGCTTAAAATAGAACGCAATACGTTTTTTACTCCAAATTTTCATCTTGCAAAAATAGCCTAAATAGTCATACAAATAGGGGTGGTTTTAAATATTTTTTATGCTAAAAAGCGGTTAAATAGCAGTAAAACGTGGTGAATCTTGAATGAATGAAACATGGGCTTCTAATTCTTTGAAAAATCGAATAAAGTCTGCCTCCATGATGTCGTAGTACAAAAGGAGTTCTGTCGTAGCCCTGGACATCTTCGAAACCCCCTTAGTCCTGCGGTCCATTTGTTGAAGGATATACCCCAAACCATCGACGGTTTCATAACAAGTAAACCAATTCTCCCGAATCATAATCGGCAAGAAATTTTGAACTTTAGCGGGTAAAAGAGCAACGTTATCTTCTAATAGCGCATAAAACCTAGCCGCGTACTCCTCAAGGGGAACCTCGTGATAATCCAACCAATTCTTGGCGAGAAAATGATCGTAATACATATCAATGATAACAGCAGCATAGTGGTTGTAGGTCGGAACGAGCAGTTTCTTATTCTGACGCCAAATGGCATGCGTATCGGTAAAGGTATCTATTTCGCGATGCAAGAGTATGCCGTGTTGAATGCCCTTTGGATAGTCTACGTACTGTTTGCCCCGAACGCTATCTGCTATGAAATTGCCAATCGCTTTCTCCTGATCCGCCCCCGATAAGTATACATGTGCTAAAAAATTCATTTTTGTGCTTTACCTTCAAATTTACGCTTTTTTAGTTTAGTATTTCAAAGTATAAGCAATTGAATTGTTTTATATTTGTTGTAGAAGAATTAAAAAAACAAACTATGACATTGATCAAATCAATTTCTGGGATAAGAGGTACGATTGGAGGAAAAGTAGGATTTAATCTAACACCAGTAGATGCTGTCAAATTCGCTTCGGCTTATGGGACATTCATTAAAAACCAAGCAGCAAAAGAACAAGTAAAAGTAGTAATTGGACGCGATGCTCGTATATCAGGGCCTATGATCCATAACTTAGTGGTTTACACTTTGGTAGGGTTAGGTATTGATGTCGTTGACTTAGGATTGTCGACCACTCCAACTGTAGAAATTGCCGTTCCTATGGAACAAGCAGACGGGGGAATCATTTTAACAGCTTCTCATAATCCAAAACAGTGGAATGCCTTAAAATTACTCAACGCAAAAGGGGAGTTTTTAAGTGGCGCTGAAGGGGAAGAAATCTTAGAAATAGCAGAAAAAGACGCTTTTATTTTTGCGGAAGTGGACCGTTTAGGAACGATTACCCCTAAATCAGACTATATGGATATTCACATTGAGGAAATTTTAAAACTAAAATTAGTCGATGTAGAAGCAATTAAGAAACGCCAGTTTAAGGTTGTTGTCGATGGTGTAAACTCCTCAGGGGGTGTGATTATACCCGCTTTATTGAGAAAATTAGGTGTAGAAGTAGTGGAACTGTATTGTGATCCAACGGGGCATTTTCCACACAACCCAGAGCCGCTAAAGGAACACCTACACGATATTTGCGCTTTAGTAAAAGAAGAAAAAGCAGATTTAGGTATTGTCGTGGATCCCGATGTAGATCGCTTGGCGTTTATCTCAAATGACGGTGAAATGTTCGGGGAAGAATATACCTTGGTTGCCGTAGCGGATTACGTATTGAGTAAAACTCCAGGTAATACCGTTTCTAATTTGTCGTCTTCTCGTGCCTTGAGAGATGTAACCCTAAATAGAGGAGGAAACTATCAAGCAGCAGCAGTAGGTGAGGTGAATGTCGTAGAACTGATGAAAGCAACAAATGCTGTAATTGGCGGTGAAGGAAATGGAGGAATTATTTATCCTGAAATTCACTATGGACGCGATGCCTTAGTTGGAGTAGCGCTCTTCTTAACTCATTTAGCGAATCAAACGCTTACGGTGGCAGAATTGAGAGCAACCTATCCGCAGTACTATATGAGCAAAAATAAAATCGAATTGACACCTAAACTAAATGTCGATATGATTTTAGAACTAATTGCTGAAAACTATAAAAATCAAGAGGTTACCACTATCGATGGGGTGAAAATAGACTTTCCAACGAGTTGGGTACATCTGAGAAAATCAAATACAGAACCGATTATTCGCATCTATACGGAAGCTCCTACTCAAGAAGAAGCTGACGGCTTAGCCGCTCGTATGATGGAAGAATTGCGCGTGATTGCTGGAATTTAACTGTAGATTGGTGAATGGTGGTAAGTGGTAAGTGGTAAGAGGTAAGAGGTAAGTAGTAAGAGGTAAGTAGTAAGAGGTAAGTAGTAAGAGGTAAGTAGTAAGAGGTAAGTAGTAAGAGGTAAGAGGTAAGTGGTAAGAGGTAAGTGGTACACCACTCACTATTCACTACTCACCATTCACTACTCACTACTCACCACTCACCATTCACTACTCACTACTCACTATTCACTACTCACTACTCACCATTCACTACTCACTACTCACCACTCACCATTCACTACTCACCATTCACTACTCACCACTCACTATTCACTATTCACCATTCACCATTCACCATTCACTATTCACTACTCACCACTCACCATTCACTACTCACCATTCACCACTCACTAATTAACAATTGCTGCCGAAATCGGCGTATTACTGTGCACAACAATATACGTAGAAATGGCATAGTAGGCTTTGTTTTCTGGATTATTGGCCGTCCATGGTTCTAGTACATAGTTGAATTTCACGGTTTTGTTCTTTACATCACCGGATAGCTGATTGATATAAGGAGTAACCACCATGCCTGGACACCAACCTGCGCGATCTGGTTTCCAGTTTCCTGGTGCTTGATTGTTGATTGGGTTATCTGCACATCCAATCGGCCCCATATAATGTTCGAAAGCATTGGTGCCATCCAGTTGTATGTGATGGGTTCTATAACACCACTCTGCACAAGCTCTTCCTCCTGCATCATAGGGTGTCGCATGTCCCCAACCTGAAATGGTCGTTCTAAAATAAGCTAAATCCACGTTTTTAGGAAACGCAATTTCTCTCGATAGGTCTGTCGTTGTCGCCGTTCCATAAGGAACTCCATCTATAGACGATTGGTTGTATTGGTATAAAGGGGTTACTGCACTGTATTTGTAAGCTGTCTTTCCATAGATGAAATCAAAATCAACGCTGTATACACGTCCCTTAGCTAACCATGTTTCTGTATATATCTTTATTTCTGCATCTCCTGTTAATAGGGACTTGAAATCTGTAACATCAAATTCCCATCCTCTTTCCAATTTTTCCGATCCAACCCAATATGGCGTTATAAAACGACCAATTTCGTACCACTCATTCGTGGATTTGTTCTTTACATAGATATTGGCAAAGCGATCCCATTCATCACATTCTTTATTCGGACATGGATTTTGTACGTACATTTTAATCGTTTTTACTTTTTCAATATCCGTAGGAAAACTAAATGTTCCCTCTGCGCTTTGGGATAAACCATCGCCAAAACCTACTTTGACATCTTTAAAGGTTTTGAAATTGAAGGTTCCTTCTTTGATTGTTTCTTCTTCCTCTCCAGGCTCTACAGTTCTGTTGTTGTCCTCTACTATTGGATCCTCGCTATCGTCTGAAGAACAAGCTGTAAATCCTAAAAGTAAGCCGCAGATTAAAAAATAAGGGGCTAAAAATCGTTTGCTCATTGTGTTTTTTTTAAATGTTATAGAAATGTGAATATAGTTAAAAAAAAGTAAAAACAACAAAGTGAGACAGCTATTATTTAAGGAGACAAAATGTTTCTTGCACAGGGAGGACGACCTATGTATTTTTTTTATAAATTTAAGGGTACGTTTAAATTACTTCTTTATGGCAGCTGACCCAAAACGCTTGATTCCCAATTCTATTTTAATACAAATAGGATTTTTACTTTTAATCTGTTTTGTCTTTTATCTCTTAGCGAGTAACTTGGTGTTCTTTCTCCCCGGTTTTTTGGGAGCCTTGTGCTTATTTGTCTTGCTATTGTCACCCTATCGATGGATGACGCAAAAAAAAGGCTGGAACCAAAGCTTGTCTATTGTGGTTTTGATGTTGGGCAGCAGTTTACTCGTGCTAGCTCCTTTGTATCTATTAGTGCAAACCCTAACCAAAAAAGTACTTGTCGTCCTGCAAGACAAAGACAAGATTCAAGAGGGGATTGAATCTACGGTTCGCAGCCTAAGAGAGAATTACAACATTGATATTTTTAACGAAAATACAATTAGCAAAGCAACTGAAATTGGAACAGAGGCTTTTCAGACTATCGTCAATACGTCAGTGAATAGCGTTGTCGAAATTGCAGTCGCCTACTTAATGCTGTACTTTTTGCTGAAAGAATACAAACTGATACAACATTGGGTAACTGAATACCTGCCGATGAAGGCGAGCAATATAGACGAAATGAAGGTGGATATGAAGCGCCTGGTGGTTTCTAATAGTGTGGGAGTGCCGTTAACGGCTATTATTCAGGGAATTGTAGCTTTTGTTGGCTATTTGATATTCGGAGTAGAAGACGCCTTTGTGTTTTTCATCCTTACTGCTTTTGCCTCTTTACTACCCGTTGTCGGGGCAGCGATTATATACATTCCCTTGGTATTGATGATGTTGGCCAACGGACAGCAAGGAAGTGCCATTGGCTTGGGCATCTACTGCCTTGTGGTTGTGGGGACTTCAGATAATTTAATCCGATTTTTACTACAAAAGAAAATGGCTGATGTCCATCCGTTAATTACCATCTTTGGCGTCGTTGTCGGAGTGAATATTTTCGGATTTATCGGTATTATTTTTGGTCCTATCTTGTTTTCTTTGTTCATGTGGCTGATTAAAATTTACTACCGAGAATTTGTAGGAATAGATTCGGTTAAAATAATTGAAAAATAGAATATCATGCAGCTTATTTATATTCATGGTTACGGTTCAAATAAGGAATCAAGAAAGTATATATTGTTAGAAAAGCAATTCATTACCTATCAAGCGAGTTGTTTAGAATGGACACCTGATACTGATTTCAATACCTGGCTGAATCAAGGACAGCAAACAGTTGGACCAGAAGAACCGCTACTTCTTATCGGTGATTCAACAGGGGCTAATTTTGCGTATCAATGGAAGGAAAAACGCAAGGCACTCGGCCTTCAAACTATTCTTGTTTTGTTGAGCCCTTTGTTGAACTATGAACATCGACTGAACAAAGCGTTAGTCTTTACAGCCAATTTGAAAAATAGCTTACTTGATATTTCCGCTCCAGAAGATGCCTTTCTTCTGATTGGAAAGCAAGATGAAACCTTAAACTTACAGGTGTTAAATCCGTATCAATGCATCAATAGTGAGGTAATGTATATAGAGGATTCCCATCGCTTACCTTTATTTGAGCAATATGTACCACTTATTGCAGATTATGTAGAACGACAACGACTGATTTTAACCAAATAAAAAGCAGAAACGATTGGATTGAACTATCTTTGTTTTTGCAATCAAATGAAACAGCGAGACTATGAGTGGAAATACCTTTGGCAAATACTTTAGCTTAACAACCTTTGGGGAATCCCATGGAGAGGCATTAGGAGGCATCATCGATGGATGTCCTTCGGGTGTGGTTTTGGATATGCAAGCTATTCAACAGGAAATGGATAGGCGAAAACCCGGACAATCTACCTTGGTAACCCAACGCAAAGAAGCCGATGAAGTGAAGTTTTTATCGGGTATTTTTGAAGGAAAAACAACGGGTACGCCTATTGGTTTCACTCTAGCCAATACTAATTCAAAATCGCAAGACTACGATCATATCAAAGCGGCCTATCGACCTAGTCATGCCGATTATGTGTACGATAAGAAGTATGAGATTCGCGACTATAGAGGAGGGGGGAGAAGTTCCGCTCGAGAAACTGCATGTCGCGTGGTGGGTGGTGCAATTGCCAAACAGATCTTAGGACGAGTAAAGATTACCGCCTATGTGTCAGCAGTAGGGGATATTCGCGTGGAAAAACCATATACAGCTCTAGATTTTCAAGCGATTGAGTCCAATGCTGTGCGCTGCCCAGACCCACAAGTTGCACAAGCTATGGAGGAGTTAATCCGACAAGTAAAGAAGGAAGGCGATTCTATTGGAGGTGTCATTAGCTGCGTTGTTCAACAGGTACCCGTTGGATTAGGTGCGCCTGTATTTGATAAATTAGACGCTCTTTTAGCTCAAGCTATGTTGAGTATTAATGCTGTAAAAGGAGTGGAGTTCGGCAGTGGATTTGCAGGTACTACAACTAGAGGAAGTCAACACAACGATTTGATTTTGCCAGATGGAACCACACAAACCAATCACGCAGGGGGGATTGTCGGCGGTATTAGCAATGGAATGGATATCTACTTTAACGTCGCCTTTAAACCAACGGCAACTATTATGAAAGACCAACAATCCATCAACGCCAAGCACGAAGTTGTAACCGTTCAAGGAAGAGGACGCCACGACGCCTGTGTGTTGCCAAGAGCCGTGCCTATTGTTGAAGCGATGACGGCCTTAACCCTTTTGGACTTAGTAATCGAACAATACGGCAAAGCCGGATGGAAAAACTTTCAGAAGTTGTAATTTGTGAGGTTTGTGCTTTGCTCTTCGTGAGGTTTGCTTACGCTAAAGCTTGACGAATTGAACAAAAACACAAAAACACAAAGTAAAGAACAAAGAACAAAGAGCAAAGAGCAAAGAGCAAAGAACAGAGAGCAAAGAGCAAAAAAACTATTCCTGAAGCATATAACCTGTCCCTTTGATGGTGTGAATTAACTTGCCTTTGGTCTCGTCAATTTTATTTCGAATATAGGAGATATAAACATCTACTACATTGGTATTGGTGTCGTATTGAATGCCCCAAACTTGTTCTAAAATCTGGGTTCTCGAAATTACGCGTCCTTTGTTTTCCAAGAGATACAGCAAGAGCTTGTACTCTTTAGGGGATAAATCAATAATTTTCCCTGCTTGGGTGACCACGTGTTTCTCCGGATCTAGCTGCAAATCCCCACAGAGGTAATACTTCGTTTTGTTCTCGTAGTTGAACTTGGTTCGCCTCGTCAACGCATTGATTCGGGAGAGCAATTCACTAAAGTGAAAAGGCTTGGTCAAATAGTCATCCGCCCCCCCATCTAATGCGTCTATTTTATCTGTTGTATCACTCAATGCACTAAGCATGAGGATAGGTGTATAATCCTTTTTAAAGCGAATCATCTTCGTCAGTTGAATCCCGTCTATATCGGGTAGCATAATGTCCATGAGAATTAGATCCCAATCTCCGTTAAGCATATACTTGCGGGCTTCCTCTCCCGATGAAGCCAATTGTACATGCATCCCTTTTTCTTCTAATCCTTTGACTATGAATTCGCTAATTCGCTTGTCGTCTTCAACTAATAATATATTCACTACTTATTGTTATTTGAATTTGATTTCATAAAATCAGAAACCAGATACGCTATTAATTTGCCCACGAGGTGATTATTGGTTGGATAATCAAGCGTAGGTGCTCCTTCGCAAATGTGTAAGTAAGCCACATTGGACGATTCGGCAAAGAAATGCAGAAATTGTCGAGTTCGCTCTGCGGAGAACCCCGTAGGGGTAATCGCACTACTGGCAATTTGTGGAATCGCATCCAGGTCGATCTCAATGCCGTAAAAACCACTGTCAATGTGTTTTTTAGCAAGTAGCAATTCATTGCTAAACGACTTGTCTTTTCTGATGTTTATTTGTTCGTATGTATTGTATTTCACGCGATCGGCATGCAACTTAATCGCGCTAAAAATACCTTTAGAGGTATAGTTTTCGTGTAGGCCAAAAATGAAGTAGTTCTTCAGGAATCCCTCTTCAAAAGCATAGGAAAAACCGTTGCCACTGTGTCTGCCTTCTAGCGGTCTAAAATCAGTGTGTGCGTCAAAGTTGATGGCGTTGATGGCTTTTCCTTTGGCTAAGGCAGTTCCCTTGATATTTCCATAGGCATTGTTGTGTCCGCCGCCAATGACAATGGGAATTTTATTTGCTTTTACAATCTTCGCAATCAAATGAGAGACTTCCTTATCCAGAAGCTGAACCAATTCGAATAAGCGCTTGCGATCTGCTTTATTTGCGGGATCCAAGTGTTGGGCTTCTTCCATCTCAGCGCCAAAGTCTAGATGACCCAAAACGGTAACCCAATACCCTTTATTGAAGCGATTGTGCTGAATATTTAAAAAGGTAGCAATGAATTTGTCCCAAGCCGTTGCAGCTCCAGGACGACCAAAATTCGCTTTTACACCGATGTCTTCCGGAATTCCCAACACTACGTATTTACTTTCGTTTTGCGCGAGTTCCTTCTCCCAATCTGATGTATTTTGAATCAGGTGAATGCGTTCTCCTAATTTGATCTCACCATTTCTTAGACTCGTCAAGGCAAGGAGGCGATCTCTTGTGAAAAATGTAAGCTTAGCTTCTGTCATGTCCCAGTGTTTTTTGGTGTACTTGTGTGTTAATTTTTATAAGGTTGAATTTGACCATTTAAGATAACCGTTCCAATGGGGTTACTGCCAAAAGCATACGGTATTTCGTAAAAAGAATGCAGCGGTTTGCTAATGATCACGCTGGCTTTTTTACCCTTGGTAATACTGCCATGTGTTGCTCCCACTCCCATCGCATAGGCTCCGTTAATCGTTGCCGCATTGATCGCCTCTTCTGGGGTAAGCTTCATTTTAATACATGCTGTTGCCACTACAAAGTTCATATTGCCTGAAGGAGTTGTACCCGGGTTGGAGTCTGAGGCCAACGCTAAAGGCAATCCCGCATCTAGCATTTTTCTAGCAGGGGTGTAGGGAATAGAAATGAAAAATGAACAAGTAGGCAAGGCTACAGGCATTGTACCGCTATTTTTTAAAACCTCAATATCAGCATCCGTGACAATCTCCAAGTGATCGACCGAAAGGGCGTCGTGTTTTACACAGGCAGCAATACCGTCAATCGCAGTAAATTGATTCACGTGAATCTTCGCGCGTAAACCATATTGTTTGCCCGCTTCCATAATACGCGTTGTTTCTTCTACAGAAAAATAACCCGTCTCTAAAAAAGCATCGATGTATTCCGCTAGATTTTCTTTTGCTATAGCCGGAATCATTTCGTTGACAATCAAATCAATATAACCTTTGTGGTTGTCTTTGTATTCGCTTGGGAAAGCATGTGCGCCTAGGAATGTAGCCTTGATTGCAATCGGATACTGCTCTTTTAATCGCTTGATCACACGCAACATTTTGAGTTCCGATTCAACCGTTAAGCCATATCCCGATTTTATTTCTACCGCTCCCGTTCCTTGAGCAATTACTTCCTCTACGCGGTATTTTGATTGTTCGTATAGTTCTTCCTCGCTTGTTTCTTGTAGCTTTTTGGCCGAATTGAGAATACCGCCTCCGCGATTGAAGATCTCTTCATAACTCAATCCGTTTATGCGATCGACAAATTCTAAGGTTCTATTGCCCGCATAGACCAAATGGGTATGGCTATCCACCCAAGTAGGCAAAACCACACAACCTTGGGCATCAATTACTTGGGTATTGGATTCATTCACTGCTGGACAAGCTTCCATCTGGCCGTAATCCAAAATGTATTCGCCTTCAATTAATAAAAAAGCATCCTCTATTTTAGGTAACACTTTCATCGCTTCCCCTGCAATCAGTTCTACGTGTTCCGCTCTGGTTTGAAGTAATTCTTTTATGTTTTTTATTAAAATTCTCATGGTGTTTACTTATTTTTTTTGATTGCTATAAAAGTACGGTTTAAAAATGTTATATATTTAAACAAATTTACTAATGTGAGACGAGTTAAATATAGTAAAATAAGAAAACTTCAGCCAAATACTTTGGAATATTCTGGCTCTTTTCCCGATGTGCCAATTTCCATGCAGCTGTTTATTTATACGGAAGATCACTTTGAAGAGTATAATGATCTCAGTTTAAAGGAAATAGAAGAGGTGTTGAAAAATTCAAGCCCGGAAGCTATTAAATGGTTTAATCTACACGGTTTACACGATATTGAGCTTTTGAGAGAAATTGGAGCGTTTTTTCAGATACAATCCTATATCATGGCCGAAATTCTAAACTTTGGTCGCAGAACGCGAGTAGAAGATTTAGATGATACCTTGTTTTTTAGTCTAAAAGCGCTATTGCCCTACCAAGAGCTTCAAAAAAGCGTAGACATTGAACAGATAAGTTTTATTTTGCAACCCAATCTGCTTTTGTCCTTTCAAGAGAAAAGAGGTGAATTTTTCCATATTATACGCGAGCGCATACGCGGAAAAATCGGCCAAGTGCGCAAACGCGATACCGGCTATTTGTTGTATTTGTTGATCGATTCCCTAATGGATAGCTTCTTTATTACCTTGGATGTAGTTGAAGACAACGTAGAACAAATTTTGTTAGACGCCCGAAACAAGTACCACAAAGATATTTTGATTGGAATCGAAGAATATACCCAAGAGCTCAACGACATCAAACGTGCGGTAATGCCCATGCGAGAAATCCTCAATAACGTGAGAACCTTGCACGATAAAAAAACAAACCACCACACCATTATTAGTAAAGAGAGCTTGCTTTTTTACGATCGCCTCCAATATAAAAGTGTTGAGATTTTAGATCAAATTGAGTACAACCTCAACAAGCTCGATAGTGCAACAAATTATTACTTCTCCTCTCAAAGCAATCGGATGAATGAGATTATGAAGGTTTTGACCATCGTATCCGTGATCTTTATTCCACTGACCTTTATTGTTGGTGTCTATGGAATGAACTTCGAAAATATGCCTGAACTCAAAACAGAAGATGGCTATTTTATTACGCTGCTGGGAATGTTGATCCTCGTGGTCGCGATGATAGGATATTTCAAATGGAAACGCTGGTTTTAACTAGGTCAAATAGAACAAAAGCCCAACGACTCTCGTTGGGCTTTTGCATAGGAAACAACATATAACGTAGATAAAGTATATAACTTTATATCGTTCAATTTTAGGACTACTGCAAAAGGCTGTCGCAATTGGATGTATTCTGCTCCAATCCCGCATATTTCCTTATGCTGTAGCATATTCACGAACAAATTTAGATAACCTTCTTTAGTTGAACTAATTTATTTTCTTAAAAAGTAATTAAAGATATGGTAAAAGTTGCTGAGAATAGTTAAAAAAAACGAATAGAATATTGTTTATTTTTGAATTATTATTTTTAAAATTGTTTTTATTTTAAAAATAATGGATTTTTTATCTATAATGATTTTTGGATAACTGAAAAATATGATAAATATATAAAGAAGACTTATTTATGCTAAAAAAGTCAAGCAACGGCCATTACTAGGCGAGTAGCTGTTTTAAAAACAAAATACACCCTAGCGAAATTTTTAAAAAAACACTCTTTGTGTTGGCATAAGGTTACGCTATTCTCCCAGATAAAAAAAGGGGGAAAATGCGATTATTTATTAAATTGATTGACCTTGGAAGGAGTAGGGACGGTCTAATAATCAAAAATAAAAAAGAAATGTATTCTTTTTTTAATTATATTTGAGTTGTTTATGTTAAAAGCTGACATAAGAGGATAAGAGCGTCAAAATTAGTAAAAAATAATGAGTGATATGAAAAATGTGTATTTCTTAGCTTTGGGGTTGTCTCTGTTGGGTACCCAACAATTTTATGCCCAAAGTATTCATGGAAAATTCTATAATAAGGAAACAAATCAAGTACTAGCAGATGCAAGAGTAGCCTTTTACAATGATAAAGAGCAAAAGATTATCGAAATGATGGTCGATCAAGAGGGAGCATTTGATATTAATAGTAAAAGTGTTGAGAACGTACACAAGATTGTGGGTACAGCTGAAGGATATAATTCTGCAGAAGTTGTGGTTAGCAATATACTGGACGATTTAGAAATTAACTTTACACTGACCAAGGCCTTAGGGTATACAAAACAATCCAAAGACGCAGGGGGAAAACAAGCCCAAGCATCGGCTTCTACTGCTAAAGAGCTGTTGCCGTTTTACATTCAATACGATTTTAATAGTTCATATTTTACAGATGAAAATCGCGCAGTTGCGTATCAATTATTGAAGTATATGAATGTAAATACTTCAAAAACAGTGGTAATACGCTCCTATGTTGAGACGAGAACCAACGGAAAATACAATGCATGGATGGGCGATCGAAGAGCACAACGCGTGATAGACTTTTTAATTGAAAACGGCATTAGCCCTAATCGATTAGTCAAAGATGTCGTAGCCCTTTCTCAAAGTGCTACAACCCGAGAGGGTACAGTGGGAACAGGAAAAGATTTTAGAAGATGTGATTTCTTGCTATTGTAATACGAAAAACTGATGCTTGTCGTCAGTTTTTTTTTGGTACATCCTTTAATTTAGGTGGCTAAAAAGGGCGATCATGTCGGAGTTTTTCTTATTTTTGGGGCCTAAATAACAACACACTATGGAATTAAAGTATCAAGGAAAAACAAAAGATGTTTACAGCTTAGCAAATCATCAAGTGCTTTTAAAGTTTAAAGACGATGTAACCGGAACAGACGGTGTTTTTGATCCAGGAGCAAACACAGTAGGTCTTACCATTGAAGGCGCTGGTAGAAGTGGTCTAAAAATGACAAAGTATTTCTTTGAATTGGCAAATGCTAAACAAATTCCTACGCATTATGTTTCTGCTGATTTGGACGATGTTTCGATGATCGTAAAAGAAGCTGTTCCTTTCGGAAAAGGATTAGAAGTAATCTGTAGATACCGTGCAGTAGGTAGTTTTTTCAGAAGATATAACGGTTATTGCACAGAAGGGCAAGCGTTGGATAGCTTTGTGGAAATTACCCTTAAAGACGACGAAAAAGGAGATCCTGTCATTTCTGAAGACGCTTTAGCTATGTTGGGAATCTTATCTCACCAAGAGTATAGCACGTTGAAAGCGCTGACTAAAACAATTTGTTTGATGGTCAAAGAAGAACTGGCGAAAAAGAACTTAGAGCTATATGATATTAAATTGGAGTTCGGTAGAGATAAAGCTACGAATGAAATAATATTAATAGACGAAATATCAGGAGGAAATATGCGTGTATACCAAAACGGTACCTATGTTGCCCCATTAGATTTGGAGAAACTTTTTTTGAGTGACCTATAAAAATAGAAAAGGAGAAGCACAGGCTTCTCCTTTTTTTATTGAATTACTTTTTTCTCTACGTAGTCTGAATTCATCAAGCGCAAAATACCCATATAATCCATGTGAAAGGAGATGGTATCACCCACTTTGAGTTGCTCAGGGTTGGAATCTAAATCTATGACCATCATATCTGAACTAGACCCTACCAGTTGATGGTTGGGATTAACGGGAAAGAAATGTTCCATGTCGATATCCAATAAGCCTAAATCAATAATGGCTCTAAATTTGGTCACGTGTTCCCAAGCGGGGTCAAACTCAATTTTTTCACCTGTCATATTGATTCCTGTTTCTCCACTGGGCATCATTGGTTTTTCGTGTAGTTCGATGATTTCGGCATGCAACTTAAAAATATGTTGTTCATAGGCTTCATATTGACTGCCGTCATACGCATTTGTTCCCATAAACAAGGTTTCGCCAATGCGAAAGTGATTGATGGCTTTCGGCAATTGACCGTTGGTGATTAAGGGAATAGTTACAGAGGCACCTCCCGAAATAAAAGGGAGTTTTTTGTTGAACCTCAGTTCTAGCACTTCTTTGTACAAACTCAGCTGAATTAATTTATCATTGTTGGGGAGAATCCCATACATACAGGTTAGGTTTGTTCCTAAGCCTATAATTTCGATGTTTGGCAAGCTGAAGACCTTTTCGTAAAACGAGATGAGATCCTCGCGTAAAACGCCTTCTCTCAGCTCGCCCAGCTCCACCATAATGATGATCTTGTGCAATTTTTGCTGTTTGACTGCCTCTTGAGACAAGAGCTTAATCGTTTCCAATTCGGTGTTGAAACTGATATCTGCATACTCGACAATCTCGTCAATACTGCCGTTGGGTGCTGGTTTAATATAGATCGTTTCAATGTTGGGATCGATCAACTTGATGCTCTTTAAATTCGAAACGCGTGAATCACAGATTTGCTTGGGCTTTAATTCCAAGACTTCTTTCAAAAACAGCGAGTTACCGCAAAGCAATTTACCCACAACAGCCCAAGTAATTCCCTCTGTGTCAAAAAGGGTTTGCAGCAGGTCAAAATTGTGTTTTAATTTTGTCTTATTTAAGGTAATACAAGCCATTATTTGTTGTTTAATCTCATTTCTATATACTTCTTCTCAAATCCTTTGCGCTCGTATAAATGTTGGGCAGGATTGTTAAAATCAACGTGTAAGGCAATAGAACCGGTGAGTACCGTTTTGAGGTAATCGATTATTTTTCCGCCAATGCCCTTTCCTCTTTGGGCTTGGTCTGTCGCAATATAGACTAAAATATGTTCAGGGATAAATCCTTCCATCAAGGTATTTAATACCACGGTCATACCAACGATTTGCTGCTCTTCTTTTGCAATGACAATCACCCCTCCTGGTTTGTTGTTTCTGCCTAGCGCATAATCAATGGCTTTGACAATGTCTTCCTTTGCATCTCCGTATTGCTCGAGATGCTCAAATAAGAAGTTTGCGTATTGTTCTACTTGTTCTTGACTGACGGGACTGTCTGAATTCTTTTTCTCTATTTGAATCATAATGTGAGTTTTTACAACTAGGTAAGGATACTAAGGTAAAAACCGAATAAATTATAAAGAATCAGCAGAATGAAATGCCGATGTATTGTACTTACTCCAAAAAAAAAAGTAAATATCATTCGAGTGGGTAGATAAACCCTAGCATACCAATTACAATAGTTGAAAATTGTAAAATAAAATGTTTAAACCATAAAAGTACAAAAATATAGGCTTTGTTGCAAATTTTTTAGAATTAATCTGATTTTTATTTCGATTAAATTGAGAATTATGCAAAAAAATAAGCCTATAAAAAACAAGGTCAACACTTGCTTTTTATAGGCTTACCGCCGATTGGCTTCTGGCTAAATATCTTTGCGATACGTTTTTCGCTCTTTGTGAATTTCTGGGTTTAAATGTTTCCACAATTGCTGAATCTTGGTGTTTTCAACTAATAGGGGATTGGTTTCCACATGCTTGATTTTATGTTTGACAAAACAAGCGTATATCTCTTCAAAGATAAGCGCAGTAACGCCTTTGTTTCTATATTCTGGATCTACGCCAATTAAATAGTATTCCGCTCGGTTGTTGTGCTTCATCGCTTGCAATAAATGGATGAACCCAAAGGGAAATAACTTGCCTTTGGTTTTTTGGAATGCCTTTGAAAATGAGGGCATCGTAATGGCAAAGGCAATCATCTTGTCGTTTTCATCCATCACACAGGAAATAAAGTCTGGATGAATGAATTGCAAATACTTCTTTTTGTAGTGCTCAATCTGAAAGGGCTCTATCGGAACAAAACTCTGTAAATCGGCATAGGTCTTGTTCAATAAGGCGAACATCTCATCGACATAAGGCATTAGTTCCTTAGTAGTTTTAAATTGCAGTGGCTTTACGCGGAAGCGCTGTTGTACTATGGCAGACATTTTGGTGATCTTTTCTTCATCAAAGCTCTTGATGTCCAAACTGTACTCCAACCATTCTGCTTCTGGTTTAAAACCTAGGCTGTGGAGGTGTTGTGGATAGTATTCGTAATTGTATAACCCAATCATAGTAGC
Organism: Myroides sp. DF42-4-2; assembly: GCF_030326445.1. NCBI lineage: Bacteria > Pseudomonadati > Bacteroidota > Flavobacteriia > Flavobacteriales > Flavobacteriaceae > Myroides > Myroides sp. DF42-4-2. The sequence continues at coordinate 22,772 of NZ_JACAKI010000018.1, read as the reverse complement.
CAAACGATCGAATCCCTTGGTCAGCATGCCCGCTTTGTCCATATTGGAAAATCCCATCGGTCCTTCCATATACTCCATATTGTTCGCTTTTCCAAATTCCTCTACCTTAGCTAATAAGGCTTTGGTAACCGCTAAATCATCAACAAAGTCAAACCAACCAAACCTCACTTTTGGCTTGTGTAAATCCTTGACCTCCGTCCAGTTGATGCAACAGGCAATTCGCCCAACAACCTTCTGATTCTTATAGGCAAGGAAAAAGCGAACGTCAACCGTTTTGAATATATCGTTGGACGCATCAAAACTCTTTACTTCTTCTTTAATTATGGAGGGAACCCAGTATGGGTTGTCTTTGTATAGGGTAAAGGGAAATTGGACAAACTCCTTCATCTCCTTTCTTGTAATCGCTTGCTTAACTTCGATCATTTCTCTTGAATTAAAATCTAAAATCTCGCTAAAAATACTAAATATTATGGTGGTATTCCGTTTTTATCTGCTTTAAAATTAATCCCCATCGCTTAGAGCTAGCCTAGGTGGATACTCGTAAATGTTAAATAATAAGATTTAACATAACTTCAATTTTTGTAGGTAGATAGGGGAAAGTAGTAATTAATATTTATTTAAACTGAGTAAAAATAATTGTTTTGCTTTTTTTGTTTGCTTCTTGTTTGGATTTAGGCAATGGCAAGTAATTTTGATTTTTTAAAATTAGATTAATTTAGACTCGTTAAAATTAACTTGATATTTTATGATTAATCTAAGGCGGTTAAACAAATGGGCATGGGCTATCCTATTAGCAGTGCCAACCGTGACTTTATCGGCAACCATGTATGGGCTATATCACGAGGCTAAGGCCAGCGAGTGGAGGCTTTATGCAGAGGAAGAAAATGATGGAACCAATGATCATGTGATCTTACATGACGACTTTTCCAATAATGCAGCGGGATGGACGTTTGTCAATGCTACACTAAATAAGTGGCATGCGGGGTTTCCGGCTGCATTTTTAGCGGCTGGAGAAGCATCCCAAGGGTTGTATGTGAGTGATACCGAAGGTAGTTTTACCTATGCTCAAGGCGAAGCGGTTGTCTCTCACGCGTATAAAGCGGTGCAATTACCGTCAAACATCCAAGAAGTAACGGTTAGCTTCGATTGGATTAGCGAAGGGTATGCCAACACCAATTGGGTGACTTTAGAATCGATTCCATTGGACTATATGCGGGTATGGATAGTCCCTTCAACCTATGTTCCTATTGCCAATCAAGCGATTACCGCTTCAACGAGTGGTGGGGTTAACCTCAACAATGCGGCCTATGTAGAAAATCCGCTTTTACGCCATGAAGTAAGAACCGTAGATGTCAGTTCGTTGGCGGGACAAGAAGTGAAATTGGTCTTTGAATGGACTAATGAGGCTACAGGATGGCCTCGAAAACCTGCGGCTGTGCGCAACCTAAAAATAGATGCAGTGGCTTGCCGAACCATTGCCGACCTCCCTTTTGTCGAAAATTTTGCCAGGGTATCCACCACAAGAGATTGTTGGACTATTGTCAACAACAACAACGATTTCCGTCTTTGGAAATTTGGTACGGATTTTATCTATGACGAGATTACTGAAACCAACAATCCCATCGAAGTAGCCCTGATTACAACCAATGGAACCAGAGGAAATAACGACGATTGGCTGATGACACCGACGATTAGGTTGACCGGAAATCAGCGTTTGCGCTATACTTATCGCGTACAATCTGAAAGTATGCCCAATGATTTTAGGGTTTTACTCTCTTTAGATGGTCCAGAAATAAACAATTTTTCTCAAATTTTAGTTCCTACTACTGCCTATTCCAATACGCAATTTGTTGAAAATGTAGTGGATTTAGTTGACGCTAATGGCGTTGGTATTACCGGTGATGCAACGATTGCATGGCATGTACCGCGAACGCAGAATAACGGTTGGGCGTTGGTTTTGAGTCAGGTAACAGTTGAAGATATACCGCTGTGTCCTAAACCGATTGATCTAGCGGTTATGTCAAATGAGGTGAGTTGGACGCCTGAGGGGGAGGAAAGTCAATGGGAGGTTGTTGTGCGTACGCCTCAAGTAGGCACACCTACAACAAATGGCGTTCGCGTACAAGCACCCAATTATACGATGCCCAATCTGGCGGTATCTACAGCCTATGAAGTTTTTGTTCGAGCCATATGTCAAGCCAATGACACTGGAGAAGAGCTGTATTCTGATTGGGTAGGACCGGTCGCTTTTAGGGCGCCTATGGTGGTTACACCTTTGCCTTATGAAGAAGACTTTGAGGGCCAACCCCTTTTTGAATTTGGCAATGATACAACCAATCAATGGATGATTGGATCTGCCCCTCATGAGGGCAGAAACAAGGCGTTGCACATCAGCAATGGAGAGGATAACTATCAATACACGCTGAATGTAAAACAGACCTCTCACGCGTATAAAGATATTTTTATCCCCGAGGGAGGTCAAGAAATTTTGGTCGAGTTTGGTTGGAAAAACAGAGGAGAATCAGACAAAGATTACTTCAAAGTATGGCTGGTTCCAACCAACTATATTCCAACAGAAAGAAGGAGAATTACGGAGGTTGCAAGTAGGGGAATTCAACTTGACTCTAATGCCTTTTACTTGTCTTCTTCTTTTACGCGTACGAGTTTATACGCCGCTGTAAGTAATTTTGCGAATCAACCCATGCGCTTGGTTTTTGAATGGCAAAATGACACGAGTAGGGGAGAACAACCACCGGCAGCAATTGATAATTTGTCGGTAAAAGTACAAAACTGCCTTCGACCAAGTGCTTTGGTCACTACAGCTATTACGCAGACTACAGCGGAACTTTCGTGGACAAATGCACCTGCTGTGTCGAACTACGATATTTTTCTATCTACGACAAATACAAGACCCGCAGATAACGCTGTGCCAACATATGCTGGAGTTTCGAATCCGTTTGTCCTTACCAATTTAAGCCCGAATACCCGCTACTATGTGTGGGTTCGCTCAGCTTGTAGTGCAACTGAACACGGTTTTTGGTCGGATGTAGCTGATTTTGTAACTGCCCAGATTCCTGGAGAATTACCTTTGTTGGATGATTTTCAAGGCGATAATAAATGGACCACTACGATTGCGTCCAAAAATAAATGGGAAATGGGGCGAGCTACTGGTTTTCAAAGTAACCAATCAATGTACATCTCGTATGATAGGGGAGTACAAAATAGCTACGATGTTGGTCAGGCCTCGGTTTCTCATGCTTATCGCGATATATTAATTCCTGATGATGCCGATGAATTGACCATCGAATACGATTGGAAATCCATGGGAGAGATTACAAGAAATAATCCAAAAGATTACTTTAGACTGTTGAAAGTACCTCTTACAACTCACCCAGATGGAAGGACTCCTCTACCGTTATCCGATGAACATATCGTAGTTGGTAAACCGTTTTATGCTGGATCAAATCAATGGAATAGGGCAACAGCAGTTTTAAATGTTAGCGCCCACCAAGGAGAAGTGATTCGCCTTGTTTTTGAGTGGGTCAACAATGGAGCTTTAGGAGAACAACCCCCTGCAGCCATTGACAATTTCAATGTGAGCGTTTCTACATGTTTGAGTCCAATCAAACCCCAAGCGGAATTAATTCGCTATACTTCTAATATACGCCTGTCTTGGGAAGCTCAAAGAGGGGAAAACAAATGGGAAGTGTTTGTTACCACTCAAGGAGCCCCCGAACCCGCAGCTGATGCAACGGGAATTGTAGTGGAGGGTGAGCCTACGCTTTTATTGGAAAATGTGGCTTCAGGTCAGTATTTTGTTTACTATGTGCGCACCATTTGTTCGGATGAAAATGGGGAAACCAAAACCATTTGGATCGGACCGACAAAATACTCCTATTTTGTACCTGATATGTGTGCGGACTTACAAGGGGGAATAGAGGGAATACCTCCTTCTGAAACCAATAACTATAGCATCTGTGAACCAGGTCCTGTACAGCGAAAACTCGAAGCGCGTTATTTTGATATTAAAACAACGGATACGTATAAAGTAGAAGCCATCGACTACAATCCTCCTTTTCCTTTCTACGGAGGGGATATGATTGACCTCACACGAGATGATTATTGGTCTAATACCATTAATTTAGGCTTTGATTTTTGTTTCTTTGGCAAGCGATACGACAAAGTGTTAATCACAACCAATGGGGCGATTACCTTTAGTGTTGCGGGAGAGGTAGAAGGTGGACGTTATTCGCCTGAAACACATAGCCCTTGGAGCTTTTCTCAAGCTATCCCTTATCAAGCGAGAACCAATGAGCCTCCTTTTGTCAATGCCATTTTTGGTGTAATGCAGGATTTAGATCCCAATTATTCCCCCGAAGATTATGCCGTGAATTACCAGGTTTTAGGTACATTTCCCTGTCGTGCTTTGGTGTTTAACATCTATCACTTGGGCTTGTTTGGCGTACACCACAATCCACACGATGTGGAAGGCTCCACCCAAACCTCTCAAATCGTCTTATACGAAGGAACAAATATCATTGAAGTTCACGTGAAAAATCGACCAGTTGCACGAGATTTTGGTTCTAATCACAACCAAAGTAATGGATTAATTGGCATCCAAAACGAAGACGGAACAAAAGCACATTACCCCGGAGAAGATGGAGGTGTAAATAGAAATACAGGAAACTGGAATGCCTCGAATGAAGCTTGGCGCTTTGTTCCTAACGGGCAATCAACGGTTGATTTTAAATGGTATAAAGACGGGGTTTTCTTTTCGTCTGAGGAAGAAATTGACGTAGAGATTTCCGCATCTGTAAATTATACGGCAAAGGCAAGGTACCAAACATGTGACGGAGAAGAATTTACCGTTGAGCGCGTGTTTAATTTCTTAAAAGAAGAATTTGAAATTCCCCCATTAGCCGATCAATATGTTTGCAGTACTAACGAAAATGTCAATCGTCCTATTGCCGTCGATATTGCCGAACCTAGACAAATAATCTTAGCCAATTTAGGTGCCCAAGCAAGCGAACAATATGCCGTGCATTACTACGGAAATGAGGATTTAATGGACCTTCTAGACGATGAAATTGATATTTTATCCACTCGTCGCATTTATGTAGAAGTAGTGAATAAAACAACAGGATGTTCGCGTGTTAGCAGTTTCTTAGTGGTGCGTTTACCTTTAATAGAAGTGACGCAATTAAAAGATGTTGAGGTTTGTACAAGCTATACCCTACCAGCTCTCAAAGAAGGGGAGGGCTACTTTACGCAACCCAATGGACAAGGAGAAACCTACCAGGGGGGAGATCGCTTTGCCATTTATGGGACATCTACCCTGTATATCTACAAAAAAGGAGAACAGCATTGTGACAACCAAAGCAGTTTTACCGTGGAGGTGCACGAGCCTATTCAGGCAGACGTGTTGGATGATGTGGTGATCTCCTGTGAAAACTTTGTACTTCCTCCTTTGTCTGCCGGAAATAAATACTATACCCAACCCCATGGAGGTGGAGTTGAATTGGATGAAGGTCTAGAAATTCTATTGCCGATGACGGTGTATATCTATGCAAAAAGAGGGTCAGAAGCGGTGTATTGTACAGATGAAAGTAGCTTTTCAATTACCTATGAACCCTGTCCGTTGCCCAAGGGATTCTCCCCCAATGGCGATGGTATTAACGACGCTTTAGACCTCTCGAAGTATGGGGTGTCAAAAATTCAGATTTTCAATCGCCATGGCGTGGAAGTCTATTCCCATGGTCAAGGATATAAAGATCAATTTATCGGCAAAGATAAATCAGGTCAAACCCTTCCTTCAGGAACGTATTATTATATTGTGATCTCTCACGGCGTTCAACAAACAGGTTGGTTGCAAATCAATTATTAAAATAAAACACAGTAGAAAATAAAAAACCAACGGACTTCCGTTGGTTTTTTTATGCTGTAGTATTAAGCAATTCGCTTGATGGTGATCATGTTATTGTGTACTATACTCGAAGGCATGGATCGAACTGAAAATTGAAGGGGGTCAAAGAGTTGCTTGTACTTTTCGTTTCGCTCTTCATCTTCGGCAGAAAGTACAATAGTATTAAAAATAATAAAACCATTGACTGTTAACAGCTGTTGCAAGTGATGAACAAAATAGTGTTCAAACAGAAAAGAAGGCATATGACTGTCTTGAAAAATATCAATGACGATCAAATCGAATGCCTCTTTACACGATAACACATATTCAAAAGCATCGCGTTGAATAATGTGGTGCTTCTCCTTGTAACGATCGAGATTAAAATACTTTTTTGCCACGAATAAAATGGCTTCATCGAGTTCAATACTAGTAATTGTTCCCTTAAAATTAATCTCATCTCGCAATAAATGGACGGTACTACCAGCACCTAAACCGAGGTTCAGCACGCGATTCATCCCCTTGATCTTTTGATAACCAATGAATTTGAAGCCTTTCTTAAACACTTGTTCTAATTGCCCATAGGAGTAATTGGTGTTTTTGGTATCCAACACCAGCTGCCCTTTAAGCCAAGTTACTTCTAACTTCGTATTGATTTTCGAACGAACTTTTCGCACGGGAATAGGAGTAAGGTAACTCAACCATCTTTTTAGCATATCTTTTCGCATCAATTTATACAAAGATAAAGGAAAAAAAAGGAAAGGGTTTAGGGATAATCGAGATAAAGTTTAGATGTAAACGACAAAACCCAATCTAGACTAGATTGGGCTTGTTTATTTTAAAACTAAAATGTATTATTTCACTATCTCTACTTTTTTAGTAATATAGCTATAGTCTATTTCATAATCCAATTCTTTTGGCTGGTTATCGCTTATATAATAGACCGTAGCTTTGAGTGGATTATTGTTTTCATCATATTTATATTCTAGTTGATACGTATCAAAATAAGGCGTTTTAAACCCTTTGATATTATTTGGAAATGTATAAGTCAATGGAATATAGTTGATTCCTTCAAAGAGTACACTTGTTAAATCAAAAGGTAAGTCTTTGAATGGATTGTTTTGTGTGTCATATTCAATTTGCTCTGGCAATTCATTTCTATTGCTTTGAATTTTACTTATTTGTTTTTGAGCATTATAGGTGTAATCTAAATTTAGATTAAATGCTTGTATATCGGATTTTATAAATTGATTTTCAGCATTGTATGTAAAATTTTGTGTAAAATTTTGATCGTTATCCTTAAACTCGAGCTTAGTCAATATATCATTTGCATAAGTGAAAAGATAAGTGCCTGCATACATTGGATCACCTGTGATTTCTAGGGTTTGCAGTTGATTTTCTGCGTTTAGTTTAAAACTAAATTCACCATCTGTTACTTTTAGTATCTCATCATCTTTGTAGTAGGTCACTTTATAAGTTAAGGCAGATAGGGCAAGATGGTCATCATAAGAAAAATTAAAATCAATTTGGTAATCCTTTCCACTAATGACTTGGGTAGTGCCATCTTCGTAGTATTCTTCATCTGTCCAATAATAAGTGGATTTCACATGAGAAATTAGCTGTTTATCTTCAAAGCTTGGACCTTCTGGGGTTTTGCTATTATCATCGGAACTACATCCAACAAAGGCGAAAAAAAAACTCGCTACTGCAATAGTTTTGACTGCTTTATTCATAAATAAAAATATTAAAAGTACAAAGATAAATAATTTTAATTATAGTTAAAATTATTTATATATTAATTAAAAATTTATTAATATGTTATATTTTTAATTAATTCTAGATGAATTACAACTGACATTTTTATTTCCCAAATGATACGGGTTTAGGAATAATCGAGATAAAGTTTAGATGTAAACGACAAAACCCAATCTATACTAGATTGGGCTTGTTTATTTTAAAACTAAAATGTATTATTTCGCTATCTACTTTTTTTATTGCTATTACTATAGTCTAGATCGCGCGGCTTTGTATTTTTTAGTTCTTAGGAACAATATGATAGTTGTAATCAATGACCATATAGCGATTTGCCTTTGTTTTGGCCCCTTTGTAAACCGTTGCTTTTTCAGGGTAATTCCCTTTGTTATAGCTGTATTCAATGCTGTAATTAGCGAGAGAAGACCCAGTGAATCTCATCGTTGTTATATTATTTTCAAACGAATAGGTCAAAGGAATATAAGTCAAAGGATCAAATAACAATGTCGTAAAGTCATATGGAAGGTGACCAAATGGATTCTTACTTTCATCATAGGTGAAATTGGCTCTATCTTTTTGATAGAGTAGCTGTGTTAGCTGATTGTTATGGCCATAGGCATACTGAATGGTATGCGGTTCAATACTATTTGGTTGATCTGTTGCTAAGTGAACTTTACCTTGAGTAAACTGTTTTTTACTGTTGTAGGTTAACGCTATCTCACTGCCCCTTAGAATAGAAAAACGCATGAGGAGGTCCTGTTCGTAAGTGAAGGTATAGGTTGTCTTTCCTGCTTGTTGTTTTGATTCAATATCTAAGCGTTCTAGGCGATTTAACGCATCGAGTTTATGCGTGTACACATGATGAAAGTTAGCCACAAAAATACCGTTACTAAAATACTTAGAATCTCTTGTGATAGAATCCAATTGATAAGTTTTGTCATAGAAAAAATGTACTGTTCGATCAAAAACAGGACTACTTTCAGTTGTTGTACTACTTCCATTGGAGATTGTAGTCGTGTCATAGACGACATAATCAATTTTTGAAACAAAATATTGATTGTTGTCTCCTTGGGGCGGAGTAGGGGTACTGTCATCTGAGCTACAACTGCCCAAAAATAAAAATAAGCTTGCTAATCCCGCTAGTTTAAGTGAATGTGTCATCGTTGATTTTTTTATCAGCCGTAAAAGTAAACCAAAACACGAGATGATTGTAAAGATAATTTAACAAAAATAAAAACCTATGTTATTTGAAATTTTAGAATTTGACGTATTTTTTAGTAAATAAATAGGCTGTATGCTTTGAAACTGTGGGTGTATTGGAACTAGGAGGCTGTATTTTAGTATTTGCTCTTGAAGGTGCATAGGTATAATTCAGTTTGTGGGTAAGTACTGTTTTATTCTTATCCTCCCTTTTAGGCTGTACATAAATATCAAAAAGTGCATAACAAGCCTCTTTTGGCAAAAAGTCAATTTTATGTAATTTACGAGATTCGTTGCAAACCAAGGGGGGTGTTTCGGTTTTCGATGTATTTAGTCAGAATAGTTAAGGGTTTCTAATTTATTCGTGAACCTGTTGAATATATGGAAATCTAAACTGCTGTTTTTCATGGTAGAAAAGCGAAATTATTTTTTTCTACTGCCACTAGTTTTATATATTTGTCCTTATTTGATATTGTTCTAAATAAAAATAACGGTTTTTATGATAAGAATTACCTTAGTTCTTATACTGCTAGTGCTCACTTTTTTATCCATTTTCGTTGGAGTAAAAGATATTTCGATTCTCGATTTACATCGATTGTCGCAAGATGAATTACTTGTTATTGTTGTCAGTCGCATACCACGTACTATTGCTGTACTCATCGCAGGAGTGGGCATGAGTATTTCGGGATTGATTGTTCAGCAAATCTCCCTGAATAAATTTGTGTCTCCCACGACTATGGGAACGCTCGATGCTTGTAAAATGGGAATTCTCTTTAGTATGATTCTCTTCCCCAATGGAGGTATTGTAGTTAAAACGCTGCTATCTTTTACCATTGCCTTGTTGGCGAGTATTGTTTTTTTGCGTTTAGCCAGTAAAATCAAGGTGCAAAATGTAATCTTTATTCCACTCATTGGAATTGTCTTTGGAAATATACTCAGCGCTATAGCAACGTTTTTTGCCTTTCGCTACAACCTCGTACAGAACATGGACGGTTGGCTGATGGGAGATTTCTCCTCCATCTTAAAAGGGAATTACGAAATTTTATACCTGGGGGTGTTAGTGGTGATTCTGTGTTACCTCTATGCCAATAAGTTTACGATTGTTGGACTAGGGGAGGATGCTGCGACTAGTTTAGGACTAAACCCCAAGCGAATTATGTACTTAGGTTTGGTTTTTGTTTCGATTACATCAACTGTGGTGGTCTTAACAGCTGGGGTAATTCCCTTTTTAGGTTTAATAGTACCCAATATTGTCAGTTTGATTTTTGGGGATAACCTGCGCAAAACAATTAGCTATACTGCTTTGGTTGGTGCTATCTTTTTGTTGGTCTGCGATTTGATCAGCCGTTCCTTAATTGCTCCTTACGAAGTGCCAATCGGACTAACCGTGAGTATTGTTGGGGGTGTTGTGTTCTTATATCTAATCCTAAAAAAGACAAAACATGCCTAAGAATAAATTAGTTACCCTGCTACTTATCGCTTTGCTGTTCTGCATCGCCATTTATATGTTTACGTTTACAGGAACAAAGTTAGACTACGTGTTGCCAAGACGCGGCTATAAGGTGTTGGCTATGCTCTTGGTCTCCTTTGGTATAGGCTATTCCTCTGTGATTTTCCAAACCATTACAGCAAATAGGATTCTCACTCCTTCCATTATGGGATTTGATTCCTTCTATTTGCTATTGCAATCGCTTATTGTCTTTTGGTATGGCGATCGAACCTTTAAAGTTTTGGGGTCTGAATGGAATTTCGTACTGTCTGTAGGGTTGATGATGTTATTCGCCCTTGTGATGTACTTTGCCGTGTTTAAAAGAGAAAGTAAAGGACTGTATACTTTGTTGCTAGTAGGTCTATTAATTGGTACGTTGTTTAAGAGTGCCTCTTCTTTTATCATGTTACTCATTGATCCCAATGAATTTAGTATCATTCAAAACGCCATGTTTGCCTCTTTTGAACGTATTAATTTAAATATTTTGGGCTTAGCTGCTGTGATCCTCATCGCAACTATGCTCTTTGGTATTCGTTATTTCAAGCAGCTAGATGTTATTAGTCTCGGAAGAGATCACGCCATTAGCTTAGGAGTAAACTACCACAAAGTAGTGCGTGCCAACCTGATTTTTATTTCAATTATGGTCGCTGTTTCCACCGCATTGGTAGGGCCTATTACCTTTTTAGGCTTGTTAGTAGCCAATTTAACCTACGAATTGGTGAAGAAAAACAACCATGCCTTAGTTGTGTTGACCTGTTGTTTGTTGACATCAGTAACAGTGATCGGAGCGCAATATTTGGTAGAACATTTGTTTAATCTGACAACAACAGTAAGTATTATCATCAACTCCGTAGGAGGGGTGTATTTTATTTATTTGCTGTTAAAAAGTAATAAAGTATGATTCAAGTTAATCAAGTATCAAAATCATATGGAGAGAAACTGATTTTAAATCAGGTGTGTGTGAGTTTTCCCAAGGGTAAGATCTCTTGCTTTATTGGGGGAAATGGTACGGGTAAAAGTACATTGCTATCGATTATCAGCCGTTTAGTATCTCGAGATAAGGGAGAAATAAACCTGCTGAACAAAGAAGTATTAAGCTATACCAATGAAGATTTTGCCAAGCGATTGGCGATCTTAAAACAAAGTAATAGTCCTAATATTCGTTTGACTATTAAGGAATTAGTCTCTTTTGGGCGTTTTCCCCACTCTAAGGGTAGACTCAAAAAAGAAGATCATCACAAAATTGAGGAAAGCATTGCCTTCATGGGCTTGAAAGACATTGAAGATCAGTTTATTGATGAGTTGAGTGGCGGCCAACGTCAACGCGCCTTTCTCGCTATGGTTCTAGCGCAGGATACGGAGTACATTTTGTTGGATGAACCCTTGAATAATTTGGACATGAAACACTCTGTCGAAATTATGAAAACCCTACGCGAATTAGCGGATAAATTCCAAAAAACAATTGTCATTGTCGTGCACGATATCAACTATGCGGCAGCCTATGCCGATTATATCGCCGCAGTGAAAAATCATCAAATCCTCTATTTCGGGCCAACAAACGAAGTTATAACAGAGGAGAAAATGAAAGATGTTTTCGATATCGATATGAAAATTATCGATAACGGAGACCACAAGGTTTGTGTCTATTTTAAATAATTATAAAAACCATCGTTATGAGTAAATTTATGGTAAGCTGCCTTGCAGCATCTGTTTTTTTGTTTGTTTCTTGTAAAGAGACAAAAAATGAAGAAAAAAGTTCAGCGTCAGAATCTACAGCAGTAGTGACAGTAGATCACTTATCAGGAACGTCTGAAGTAAAGGTAAATCCGAAGAACCCCGTAGTTTTGAGCTATGGTATGTTGGATACATTTGACGAGTTGGGCATTCCCGTAAAAGGAGTTCCTGGGGCAAACTTACCTGCTTATTTAGCAAAATATAGTGATGCAGCCTATGAAAATGTAGGAGGAATCAAAGAACCTAATGCAGAAAAAGTAAATGCCGCTGATACGGAGTTGATTATCATTGCTGGACGTACAGCAGCTATGTATGACGAATTTACAAAAATCGCACCGACGATTAACCTAGATGTAGACGCTAAAGACTACCTGAATTCATTCAAGAAAAATCAACGTATTATTGGTCAATTATTCGGCAAAGAAGAGCAAGTAGAAGCAGAGTTGAAAGACATTGATGCGCGTATTGCTAAAATTAAGGCTATCACAGAAAAATCTGACAAAAAAGGATTGATTATCTTGACCAATGAAGGACGTATGAGTTCTTACGGAAAAGGATCGCGATTCGGAATTATTCACGACGTATTCGGATTAAAACCAGCAGACGAGAAAATCGAAGCTGCTACACACGGACAAGTGATTTCTAATGAGTTGATCAAAGAATTAAACCCTGATTACATCTTCGTTATCGATAGAGGTGCTGCAATTAAAAGAGCAACTATGAGCAAAGAGGAATTTGCCAATGCTTTAGTTCAACAAACAAATGCCTACAAAAACGATAAAATCATCTTCTTAAATCCAGAAACATGGTACTTATCAGGAGGTGGATTAAAATCAATCAAAATGATGATTGATGAGGTTGAAAACGCAGTAAAAGAATAAGTAAAAGTTATTGTTAATTTCAAATAAAGATAAAAACGAGTGGGTATGCGAAAGTAGTACTTGCTCGTTTTTTTTTATGTGTATTTTACTTCTATTTAAAGCCTAGGTTTTTTTGTGTATTTTAGCGCTGGAACAGAGTGCAACTTTAACCCGTTTATTTCGGAACCCTATCGCATGAATAACCTAACTTCCAATTCAGTTGTCAAGCGTTTATGCAAAAATATGCAAACGCTTTTAACGATCGCTTATTTAGTAGCAGTTGCTATAGGTATGCTGTTTAATTACAAGAAATTTATCCTCTTTGATATCAATATCTTTGATTTTGCAGGTTTGTTCGATTTCTTAATCGCGCCTTTTGGCGATTTTACAATTGCATTATTTACCTTAGGAACCTTGTTCATCACTCTTTTAGTTTATCAAATTGATTTATTTTGGCAAAAAAAATACCCTACTTCTTATTCGAAGTTCGTGTTCAATGTCAATCAGCATAAATGGTATGCTGGACAAAAATACACGTTGGGAGTGCTTCTCTTTGTTTTGTACCTATTTTTAGCGGCGGATATCTATGCTAAATACTACAAAAAAAACATCCTACTTGCACCAAACATTGGAATTACCTATGCGGATAACGCTCAAATTCGCGGAATTTTAATCGGTAAAACAACTGAATATATCTTCTTGTTACAAGATAAAGAAGTGAAGGCGATTCCCATGAATGCCTTAATCAAAGAAATCAAGCTCAAATAAGCGACTACACACCCACAGTGATATTCGTCACTAGCTATTTTTAGTGATTTATATAAAAATTATTTTTTTTGACTCTTCATCGTTTTATTTTTGGATAAAATAAAGTATGGCACATCGCATTTACCTCTACAACCTAGACAGTCAGACTCAACACATGTTTGAGGGCTATCTCGGAGAGTGGAATTATGTTATTCCAGATCTACTCCTTCCTTTGCTATCTGCCAATCCACGGGCAAAGGGCGAAGCCCTCTATTTTGACAAAGAGGAGGGACTCCTTCGACTGAGTAATTTCTACGATCTATTGACGGAAACCTATCAACTGGAAGAGGTCGCCGATTTTACAACAGCGGTCACACAAATGTTTGAATTTCTCTACGAATTGCCCTATGATACGTTTTATTTGGATGCTAGTGATGTGTACACGATGAATGAAGAGTCGCCCAAAGAGCAAGCCAAAGAGTGGATGGCAGAGATCCATGAAAAATGGCTGTTGTACCAGCAAGCGATCGAACAAGGCGATATCCACTTGCTCGACGAGTTCATTCAATCTTCTGGTTACACCTCTTTTTTGGAAGCACTCCAACAGGATTGGGTGAAGTATGGCTTGGGGTATTGGGAAGAAGACATCCGCAGACCAACCCGTACAATTCGCTTTGAAGAAGCTGAAAAGTGGGGACTTAAAGCAACTGATGGTACTGTATTGCTTCCCGCTATATACGATGCTATATACGATTTTAGCGAAGTCAACTTAGCCGTGGTGGAGCAAGGAGGGAAGTTTTCTTATATCAATGAACAAGGTGAATTACTCTTTCCGTTGATTTATGACGATGCCTTTGATGCGTATAGCATCCACCAAACCACAGTGGGAATTGCCTGTATCGCCGATAAAATGGGCTTAATCAATCTCGATACCCTGCAGTGGGGAATACCGCCAGCATACGATGAAATAGAACAAGTGTATAGCGGTTTTTACAATGTCCTCCAACAAGGACAGTACCAATTGATGGACTATACGGGAAAATACATCATTAGCGAACCAAGTGCCTTTCCTTTTGTGTTGGATTATCCGCATAAATTCTATACTGCACAACAACATACCGCAAAGCGAAAATACTATACACTTGATGGACAATGGATAGGCGAATACCCAGAAGAGGCCTTAGAAGAATTGCCAAGGGGATATTTTTGGGTTAAACCCAATAAGTACCAAAAGAAAATAAGTATCCTTGATCCGAAGGGGAAGGTCATCGTAGAAGAGGTGGATCAGCTTTTGAATTTTACCAACTACAACACGTTTGCCTATAAAGTTAATAAGCAATGGATGCTATGGGATTGCCAAGAGCATCAGCAACGCTTGCACGACCTTTCAATCAGTAAGATTCACGCAAAATACCTGTGCAATTATAACCCAGATACCTATGTTGTTCACAGCGAACAAAGCTGTGGTTTATACCATGCCGCACAGGATTTATGGTTGATAGAACGATCCAATGCCTTTGTCAAAATCGAACACCTGAATCATCCTTTTGTTCAAGTAATCGAAAAACAAGGCATGCGCTATTACAACTATGAAACGGGGTTTTTAAGTGAATGCTACACCCATATTTCAGCACCTATTGATCGCTATACCCAACAAATATGTCTATTTGCACAAGACCAGCTGTACTATGTGGATGACAATTGGAATTGCATAGCCGTGTCCGATGAACAAATGGGGCAATTATATGAGCAGCGCTATAACCTAAGGGGAAAAGATTTGAGTTTTTTTATTGCCTTTTATCAAGCTTGGACCCAGCGTATGGGCGATGACTATGAAGCGTATTTCGATGTAGACACCCTATATAAAAGAGGATGCGATGCACGAGATCAGGCAGATTGGTCGGAGGCGATGAAGTATTTTACCCTGGGTGCAAAACGTGGCGATGCGCGTATGCAGTATGAGTTGGGATTACTCTTAACAGAGGATCAGCAGCTGTGGACGGATGTGGATCAAGGGGTATATTACTTGGAACAGGCAGCACAACAAGACTATGCAAATGCGTGGAATACCATCGGTTACTTGTATCAAAATGGCCTGGGGTACACCTATGACCGCGAGGCGATGTTAGCGGCTTATGAAAAAGCCGTGGCCTTAGGTTGTATTTGGGCAAATATGAATCTCGGTGATCTGTACTTCTACGGACAAGATGTAGCGCAAGATTTTGACAAGGCCGTATCCTACTATAGTGCAGCAGAACACTACTATGGTGCTTATGCTCAAAACTTGGTGGAAATTCACTACCAAAGAAGAGAATTTGAACAAGTGTTACGGTATTTGAAGCGCAATAGAACAGAACCTTATATTCACATTTATTACGGTATTTTATACGATTATGGCTATGGCGTAAAATTAAGCGAAGAGAAAGCCATTCAGCACTATGAGCAAGCATTGGAACACTCCAGCTATTTTTATGCCGTAGAGCGCCTCTTATACTATTATAACGAGCATCCTCAGTATAAAGATCCTATAAAGTATACGCGCATACTTGCTTATGCCAAAGAAAATGAAATAATTTAATACCAAATAAAAAGAGGATAAGGGAGAAAAATGTTCTCCCTTATCCTTTTTTACAAGTAAGAGATTGGAGTGTTATTCTTCATGTAACACTTGAGGAACTGGCTCTTTCAGTTGTTGAAGTAGATTGACTACATCCAAAACGCTGTGTACATCTGTGGGCGTTAAAAAAAAGTCATCACCTTGAGAAGAACAATGCTGTACGTAGTAGTAAAAAAGTTCATTTATGCTTTTGGCATAAGAAGCAAAATCGGCGTTTACTTCATAAAGAGCGGCGAGAAGTGCTAAATTGTGTTGGTCTACTTCACTGCAAGGGCTATTAGTTGACTCATAGGGATATGGAAGATTGGAAGTTGTAAGGAATTGGTGTGAGTTTTTGGGGTTCATAATACTTGAATTTAGAATTAAAAAAGCCCGCCAGGTTTAGGTGTCCTACGCTTCAAGTAGCGTTGTGGTTGTTTCCAATACCACCACCTACCACACGGGCCATATTTTTTTGGATAAAACTTGAAGTTAGGAATAGTAAATGTAAAGTGTTTTATATGTGTATCCTATTGTGTAGAAGCTGCTTATTTGTATTGTTGATGCATTTTCAGACTAATGGTTGAATAGTTAATGTCTTTTATAGCAGAGCATGAAGCGTCAACCGATCCCTCGGCAATCCGTGTCTTAGATTGCCTTAGATGTTAAAATCGTGGAGTAAATCTATTTGTTTCAATCTATAGCACAGTGTCAACAACATACAAAGCAATGGTATTACTTGGAACAAGCAGCACAACAAGACTATGCAAATGCTTGGAATACCATCGGTTACTTGTATCAAAATGGCCTGGGGTACACCTATGACCGCGAATTCCATAAAGAATACGCGCATACTTGCCTATGCCAAAGAAAACGAAATAACCTAATACCAAATAAAAAGAGGATGCTTGGGGCATCCTCTTTTCATATGATAAACTTTAGAACTGGCGAACCGTTTGTCTAATAGCTACTAATTTTGTCATTAAATTTTCAAAGTGATCTAAGTGCAACATATTCGCCCCATCACTTTTTGCTTCAGCTGGATTGAAGTGTGTCTCTAAGAAAATTCCATCAACACCAACGGCAATACCTGCTTTGGCTACCGTTTCGATTAAGTCAGGACGCCCTCCTGTAACCCCACTTGATTGGTTGGGTTGTTGTAGGGAATGCGTAATGTCTAAAACCGTTGAGGCAAACTGCTTCATCGTTGGAATACCGCGGTAGTCAACAATCATATCTTGGTAACCAAACATAGTGCCTCGATCGGTAACCATAACATTTTCATTTTGACAGTCCAATACTTTTTGTACCGCGTGTTTCATACTTTCAGGGCTCATGAATTGGCCTTTCTTCAAGTTAACCACCTTACCTGTTTGGGCTGCTGCCACCACTAAATCCGTCTGGCGAACTAAAAATGCGGGGATTTGTAAAATGTCTACATACTCCGCTGCTAGAGCAGCATCTGACGATTCGTGAATGTCTGTTACCGTTGGCACACCAAATTCTTTTCCTACTTTGGCGAGTATTTTTAGCGCTTTTTCATCGCCAATCCCCGTAAAACTGTCAATTCTCGAACGATTTGCTTTTTTGAAAGACCCTTTGAATACATAGGGAATCTGCAATTTATCCGTTACTTTGATGATGTGTTCCGCAATGCGCATCGCCATTTCTTCACTCTCAATGGCACATGGTCCCGCTAATAAAAAGAAATTATCAGCCGCCGTATTTTTTATTTGTGGTATGTTTCGGATATCCATAGTTGTGTTTGTATTAGAATTATTTTCGTTTTGTTTTGCCCTTTTGCTTTTTCACTTTAACCATCTCTGGCTTGTGTGCTGCGGCTTTTACTTGGTCGTAATTCTTTGTTTTTAAAAAGTAAGAAATAATAGTAGTAAAGATAATACCAAATGAGAGATTATTCATCACTCCATTTCTTAAAAATAAGTCAAAAGAAGCATTTTGATAGGCTTCCTCTGGTGCCATATTCGCCTCGTTGATCAGCGCTTGTGCCAGTGTCTCCATAAAATGTGGACTCACTTGATTGAAGGTAATGAACTGAACGATAGGGAAGAAAAGCGTAATCATCACGCACATAACCAATCCCGTAAGAAAGGCTTGTTGCCATTGGATGACATTGTTGTAATACTCTTTCTTTTTTTGGCGAATGCCCAACCAGTAAAAAATGAAGAGTAAAAAACTAAATAGCATTTCAAGAAGCACTTCATAACGCACCTTTTCTGTGTGAAATCCCATTGACTTTCCTATAAACATCCAAATCAATGCTGCTAAGGTTGCCACAGCTGCCCATTTGAATTCAATAGAGAATTTTTTCATTGTATTAGCTTAAAGTGTAAGCTTCAAAAGTAAAGTTTTTATTTTATAGCTTAAAATATATTTTTTTCTAATTTTTTTTCTTAGATTTAATAATAACTATGAAAAAATAAAATAAAATAATCACTATTTTGTTAATTAAAATAGTAAAAAAAATAATTAGTTATGAAAACGCTTATTTTAATTAGACATGCTAAGTCGTGTTGGGATACGATTACAGAAGATAAAAATAGACCCATCTCTAAAGATAGAGGGGTTCAAGATGCTCTTTTGGTTTCCCATGCGATCAGCTCCCTTTTGCCTGATCGTTTTATCGTTTGGACTAGTACTGCAAAACGCGCCCAACAAACCGCTGCAATTTTTTGTCAAAACCTAGATATCAACCCCGCTTATGTCATTGAAAAAGAAGATATTTATACTTTCGATGTCAAGAAATTGGCGCGAACGATAAAAAAATGTGAAAATATACACAATGCACTGATTATTTTTGGTCATAATGATGCTATCACAGATTTTGTTAATAAATTTGGTATGGTTTCGATTGATAATGTACCGACCTCAGGCGTAGTTGTCATGGACTTCCCCCAAGAGGATTGGAAAGCGATTAAGAACGGAACTGTAATTAGTAAAGTTTTTCCAAGAGATTTAAAATAAATAATGAATACAACTACTGTAACACCTAAATATTTTTACGTTGATCGTGAGAAAAGCTGGTTAGCTTTTAATGAAAGAGTTCTACAAGAAGCAGGAGACGTAACTGTTCCCTTACTCGAACGCCTTCGTTTTATTGGTATTTTTTCCAATAATTTAGATGAGTTTTTCAGAGTGCGCTATGCTACTATTCGCCGTATGGTGTTAACTGGTCAAAGCAACCGCCGCTTGGGAAGTGGAGTAGTAGTGAAAGACTTGCTGACGCAAATCACCAACCGCGTGATTGTGTTGCAAAGCGAAAGTTTGCGCATTCTAGCTGAAATAGAAAAACAACTGGAAGCGGAAAAAATATTTATCCTCAACGAAAAAACAATCAATGACAAGCAAAAAGCCTTTGTCAAAGATTATTTTTTACATACACTTTCCCACGATTTAGTGACGGTTATCCTCAGTGATTTGGCACCTTTCCCACTGTTGCGCGACACACATGGGTATTTGGCCGTTAAACTAGAGGTGGACGAGGAATTGCGCAGCAAAAGAAGTAAAGCAAATAAACGGGAAAAGGGAACGCGATACGCCATTATCGAAATTCCCAATATTGTCAATCGATTTGTCGAACTACCTTCAGATGATGATAAAAAATACATCATCATGATCGACGATATTATACGCGATAACTTAGCGTCAATTTTTAGTATTTTCGATTATAAAGCCGAGAAAGCCTTTATGATTAAGATTACCCGTGATGCTGAATTAGGGGTAGATACCGATTTGCACAAATCTTTTGTTGAAAAAATATCTAGTGGCGTAAGAGACCGTAAAGAAGGGGAGATTGTTCGCTTTGTCTACGACCAAGAGATGGATCAAGATTTATTGGACTATCTATTGGAAAATGTGGAGATTGAGATGAACGACAGCATCATCCCAGGGGGGCGTTACCACAATCGACGCGATTATATGAGTTTTCCTACTTTGGGGCGATTGGATTTGACTTATCCCAAGCAAGTTCCTGCAGCAGTGGTAGGCTTAGATATGGAAGACAGTATTATTCAACAGCTTCAAAAACGAGATTACCTCATCTATACACCCTACCAATCATTCTCTTACCTGGTGCGTTTATTGCGCGAAGCTGCTTTAGACCCACAAGTGTTGTCGATTAAGATTACCCTATATCGCTTAGCGAAAAACTCCCAAATTATTAGCTCGCTGATCAATGCAGTTAAAAATGGGAAAAAGGTAATCGCGCAAATTGAGCTGCAAGCGCGTTTTGACGAGGCGAGTAATATTTACTATTCCGAATTAATGCAATCCGAAGGCGTTCAGCTTATTTTTGGAGTAAAAGGACTTAAAGTACACAGTAAAATATGCGTGATTGAACGCCTGGAAAACAAAAAGATTAAACGCTACGGATTCGTTTCCACTGGAAACTTTAACGAAAGCTCAGCGAAAATATACACCGATGTAACCTTGTTGACCTCCCACAATCAAATCCTAAAAGATGTGTCAAAAGTATTTGAGTTTCTACAGGTGAATTACCGCGTACACAAATACAAACACCTTTTGGTATCGCCCCACTACACCCGATCGGGATTCAATAAATTAATAGATCGCGAGATTCGAAATGCCAAAAATGGGCTACCTGCATCAATCCGATTGAAAATGAATAGCCTATCCGATTTGAGGATGGTAGATCGCTTATACGAAGCCAGTAATGTTGGGGTAAAAATACAGCTGATTATTCGCGGTATTTGCTGTTTAGTTCCCGGTATTCCTGGAATGAGTGAAAATATTGAGGCAATTAGCGTCGTGGATCGCTTTTTAGAGCATTCGCGTATTTATATTTTTGGCAACAACAACAATCCCGAAGTGTATATTTCATCTGCAGATTTTATGACGCGTAATTTAGATGAACGCGTGGAAGTAACTTGTCCTATTTACGATGAAAACATTAAAAAAGAATTGATCGAAACCTTTGAGATAGGGTGGAAGGGCAATGTGAAAACGCGTATACAATCTGGCGATCTAACTAATAAGTACCGTGAGCGAAAAGGGGAAGCGGACTTCCAATCACAACGAGAGATGTATCGTTATTACATGAACAAACTTAAAGGATAATATGTTAAAGATAAAGAAATATGCGGCCATAGATATTGGGTCCAACGCCATGCGTTTGTTGATTATGAATATAGTGGAAGCGAAGGGTAAAGATCCTGTTTTTAATAAGAGTTCATTGATTCGCGTTCCCATCCGCTTGGGGCAAGATGTCTTTACAGAAGGCGAGATCAGTTTGGCCTCCAAACAGAGGATGATTGAAGCGATGCAAGCCTTTTATTTGTTAATGCGCGTGAACAAAGTCGAACGTTTTATGGCGTGTGCTACCAGTGCAATGCGCGAAGCAGACAATGGACAAGAAGTGGCTGAAGCCGTTTTTGCAGCATCTAAAATTAAAATTAATATCATAGACGGAGAAAAAGAAGCGATGATCATCGCCTCAACGGATCTAAAAAACTACATCAACCAAACGAAAAATGTGATGTTTGTCGACGTAGGAGGGGGGAGTTCGGAGTTTACCATCTTTAAAGAAGGAGAACCCACGGCGTCCAAATCCTTCCGCAATGGAACCGTTCGACTGTTAAACGATATGGTGTCAAAAAGTGTGTGGAACGACATCCAATCCTGGGTAAAACAAGAAACCAAAGACTTGAACGACTTGATTGTTATCGGATCTGGAGGGAACATCAATAAAGCCTTTAAAATGTCGGGTAAGAGCCAAGACAAGCCCTTGAGCTATATGTACCTAAATCAGCAGTTAACGCGACTTTCCGAAATGACCTATGACGAGCGCATTGCACTACTGGGATTGAATCCAGATCGCGCAGATGTGATTATCCCCGCCCTGCGCATCTATGCCTTCGCCATGAAGTCCAGTGGAGCGAAACAAATCTACGTGCCAAAAATAGGAGTGTCTGACGGAATCGTTAAGGCAATTTACTTTGGTAAAATTCCTTTAGACTATCAAACGATAGGGTATGATTAACCGTGTTATGAATGGAGATAAAAAACAAAGCGCGACTTACTTTGAGTAGGTCGCGCTTTGTTATTCGCACGGTTTGTTTTTTGTGCGGTTTGTTAAATCTCTTCATTTGTAAGATAATTGTGCTTTACAACGAACAACGAACAACGAGCAACGAGCAACGAGCGACGAGCAAAGAAATTTGTGCGGTTTATCTCACCTCGTTTATATTTGTTTTGGTGTTCGATGAATATATCTCACCTATTTTATATTTTTTTTTGGTGTTCGATGAATCTACACTTCGTTACGATTTTCACTTCGTTACGATTTTCGCTACGCTACGATTTGTTTTTTGCGCGGTTCGCGCGGTTTGTTTTTTGCGCGGTTTGTTTTTTGTGCGGTTCGCACGGTTTATCTCACCTAGTTTATATTTTGTTTTGGTGTTCGATGAATCTACGCTACGCTACGATTTGTTAAATCTCTTCATTTGTAAGATAATT
>NZ_JACAKI010000017.1:58602-76031 GCF_030326445.1 Myroides sp. DF42-4-2 | reverse complement strand
TTTATTACTATATTTAATAATGAAGTTAATGTTTAAAAACGGTCAACCATATTTAGGGATGTACACCACTCACCACTTACCACTCACCACTTACCACTCACCACTCACCACTCACCACTCACCACTCACCACTTACCACTCACCACTTACCACATCAAAACCACCCCTCTCTATCCAAACTGCGATACTGAATGGCTTCGGCAATGTGATGGGAGTGAATGCATTCTTGCTTATCTAGATCGGCTATCGTCCGGGCTACTTTGAGAATACGATCATAAGCACGAGCGGACAAGTTTAAGCGTTCCATAGCAGATTTGAGCAGCGCTAAGGAGTCGGAATCTAAGGCGCAATATTCCCGCAGTAAAGCCGTTGACATTTGAGCGTTATAGTGTATGCCGGGGTGATTGACAAAGCGCTGCACTTGTTTCTTTCTCGCTTCCATCACGCGTTCTCGAATTGCTTCACTAGGCTCTGCCAGTTGCTTATCTGCTAATTTTTCAAATGGAACAGGAGTTACTTCAATGTGTAAGTCGATCCGATCCAATAGAGGCCCCGATATTTTATTGATATAGCGCTGCATTTCGGCTTGTGTTGATTGCATCATCGAGCCTGGCTCGTGAAAATAGCCACTCGGACTAGGGTTCATACTGGCGACTAACATAAAAGAAGAAGGATAGGTAATAGTGAACTTGGCACGCGAAATCGTCACTTCACGATCTTCTAAGGGTTGACGCATTACTTCTAATACTTCCCGTTTAAACTCAGGCAATTCGTCTAAAAATAAAACGCCATTATGGGCTAAGGAAATCTCTCCTGGTTGTGGATAACTTCCTCCGCCAACCAAAGCAACAGATGAAGCTGTATGATGGGGATTGCGAAAAGGACGCACGCGAATTAAACCTTTGTCTTTGGCCTTGCCGACTACACTGTGAATTTTGGTTGTTTCTAGCGACTCCGCTAAAGTCATCGGAGGCAATATACTCGCCAATCGTTTGGCCAGCATAGTCTTACCAGAACCCGGCGGTCCAATTAGAATAATGTTATGCCCTCCCGAAGCAGCAATCTCCATCGCGCGTTTGATGCTTTCTTGTCCTTTGACATCTTTAAAATCTCGATCTAAGTGATCTTCTTGATCGACGACATCACCCTCAAAATCCAACTGATAGGGTTCTAATACCGTCTTGCCTTCAAAGAATGCAATAACTTCTTCAATGCTATCTACACCATAAACGGCTAATCCATCGACAACCGCTGCTTCTTTCTGATTTTCCTTGGGAAGAATTATCCCCTTAAACCCCTCTTCCTTTGCCTTAATTGCAATTGGCAATGCTCCATTGATACTCTGCAGCGCTCCATCCAACGACAATTCTCCCATGACAATATAATCTGCTTCATTGAGGTGCATTTTAATCTGATCTGATGCTATTAAAATCCCCATGGCAATTGGCAAATCGTAAGCAGAGCCTTCTTTTCGCATATTGGCAGGCGCCAAATTGATGGTGATTCGCTTTCCAGGTAACCGATACCCTACATTGGATAAAGCGGCGGCAATTCGATAGGAACTCTCTTTGATGGCATTATCGGCTAATCCAACCAAATAATATCCAACCCCGTGATCTACATTTACCTCTGTTGTAATTGTCGTTGCGTCAATTCCAAAAACAGCACTTCCATATATTTTTGTCAACATCCCTCCTACTTTGGTTTACAGTTTCATCTCTTAACGGTACAAAATGTATTCCTCATCTTCTTTTATTACCAAAATAAGGTGCATTTTGAACGAAATTGCCTAGAAACCTTTTCTATTTCATCTTTTATTTGCCAACACCATTTGGGAAAAAATAAAAAAAGTTCAATACCCGAAGACACTGAACTTTTTTATAACACTACAATATAATATACTTAATTTTTATTTGCCTTTTTTCTATTGGCAAAATACAGCTTGTTCACACATAAACATGCTGTCGTTAATCGACAACCTACACTACTTACAAGGAGTATTCAAGGCTATAATAAAAGACATAAGACATCGCCATTAAACAAAATACCCAACAGTACCGCATTGCAAAATGACTCCTATATATCATGCTTTTATTCTCAGTTCCGCAAGAGTTTTAGGGTCATCCCTTCGCCTATTGCGAATTATCCATCCTTAGAAACCCTTCTTGTTAAGGTTAGATGTATAAAGATAGCCACAATAATTTGAATATACAAAAGAAGCAGATACAAACCTCATCCTTCCTTACCTCATCTGCGATTGAGCCTATATGCGGTATCTTCAGCCTCATTTTCGGGTATAAAGCTTCTGCATCTACTTGTATATTGTTAATTTTATGCTTACTATTCACCAACTTAATCAAAAATTATTCCTAAATTGAATAGGACAATATGTAGAGTTGTAGAACACATCCCCAACTTTCAACGGTTTTTAAAAAAAATTACTGGGGATAAACTAATATTTATAAACAATTTAAAATTTACAACAATTTAAATATCAACAACTTAGATAAAATTTTCCCATTTAAGTTACAAAATGTAACTATTTTGGCACTCTAGTTGAATAAGTACTATCACAGAAGAAATAATTCATCACCTACAACAAATAATAAATAGTATGAAAATGATAACAAATCGAAAAGTGTTTTTTATTGGTTTTGCAGCCTTGCTTATGATTGGAACGCTTGTTGCTATTAACAGTTGCAACATTGGCAATTCTAAAACACTAGATCCGAGAGAAAATGCAATTGCATTACCTATCATCCAAGTTGATACCACAACTGCTATTACGATTAAAGATTATATTGGAAATATTGAGGGAAAGATCAATGTAGAAATTCGCCCACAAGTAGAAGGAACTCTAGACAAAATTTTTGTGGATGAGGGAGCTTATGTACAAGAAGGGCAACCGCTATTCCAAATTAATCCCCAACCGTATCAGGAGATTTTAAACAATATGATCGCGACTGAAAATGTAGAAAAAGCAAAGTTAAAAAATGCACAGTTAGAGATTGACCGTTTAAAACCGTTGATTGACAATGAGGTTATTGCAGAAGTACAATTGGAAACGGCAAAGTCAAACTACGAGATTGCTAGAGCATCCCTGGCGAAAGCGACAGCTGCAGTGGCTAGTGCTCAAATTAATATAGATTACACCACGATCAAAGCGCCTGTTAGTGGATACATTGGTCGTATGCCAAAGCGCATCGGTAACTTAGTGAGCAAAGGCGACAAAGAACCGCTTACCGTTTTAACAGACGTAAGTGAAGTATATGTTTACTTTGGTATGAGTGAATCTGATTTCCTCTACTTTACAAAAGGCACAAAAAAATCAGATAGTACCCGTATCACTTCTTCGGGACAAATTCTTCCGGAAGTAACTTTAATCTTAGCCGATGGGCATGAGTATAGCGAAAAAGGAAAAGTTGATATGGTAAACGGACAAGTAAACAGAAACACAGGTTCTATTTCTTTGCGTGCTTCTTTTCCAAACTCGCAAGATGTTATGCGTTCCGGAAATACAGGTACTGTTAAACTTCAAGAGACCAAAGCGCACGTCATTCTAATTCCGCAAGAAGTTACAACGGCTATCCAAGATAAAACCTTCGTTTATATTTTAGACGCAGAAGATAAAGTGAAGCTACAGTCGATCCAATTAGACGGAGTATCTGGAACAAATTATATTGTATCCGAGGGATTGCAGATCGGAGATCGCGTAATCAAAACTGGATTTGACAAATTAACAGAAGGCATGTATGTAAAAGCGATGAACTAATCCATCGCCACTGCTTCTTTATTTTCACCTTTACTAAATTCAAAAAATATGCTAAAGACTATTATAAATCGTCCCATACTAGCTACCGTAATTTCGATCATGTTCGTTTTACTTGGGCTAGTAGGACTAACGTTGTTGCCTATTACTCGATTTCCTGAAATTGCTCCTCCTAGTGTAAGTGTATCGACCTCTTATCCTGGAGCCAATGCTGAAACCGTAGCACAAAGTGTCTTACTTCCAATCGAAGAAGCCATTAATGGGGTTGATAATATGACCTACATTAGCTCCAAAGCGAGTAATAGTGGATCGGGAACGATCAACGTATTCTTTAAAGCGGGAACAGATCCCGATCAAGCGGCTGTAAACGTACAAAATCGCGTGAGTAAAGCCGCTAGTGATTTGCCTTCTGAAGTAAATGAAAACGGTATTTCTGTTACTCCTCGTCAGAGTGGTAATATTATGACCATCAACTTTTACAGCGATCACCCTGAAGAAATATACGACGAAACCTTCCTCCAAGCTTTTACACAAATCAACATTAATAGAGAACTCTTACGCGTTCCTGGTGTTGCAGCTGTTGGACGTGTGGGGGCTCGTGATTACTCCATGCGTACATGGTTAAATCCAGAGAAATTAGCGCTATACGGCTTAACTCCTCAAGATGTAATTGCAGCGATTAAGGATCAAAACTTTGAAATTGCACCAGGTAACTTTGGTGAAACTTCGGAAGAAGCATTTGAAACTGCACTAAAACACAAAGGAAGATTCAGTCAGCCTGAAGAATATGAAAATATTGTAATTAAAACCAATGTCGACGGATCAGTACTCTTGTTAAAAGATGTTGCTCGTGTTGAATTTGGAGCATCCAACGTAGGAAGTGACAACAGCGTTAATGGTTTTCCAGGTTTGACGATGAATATTACCCAAACCTCAGGCTCTAACGCTAGAGAAATTGATATCGCTGTGCGAAAAGTATTGGAACGCATTTCAACCACTTTTCCCAAAGGGATCCACTATGAAATTAGCTATTCTGTAAAAGATCAAATAGACGAGTCGATTAACCAAGTGAAAACCACACTTTTCGAAGCCTTTTTCTTGGTATTCATTATCGTATATTTATTCTTACAAGATTTTAGATCGACGATTATTCCCGCGATTGCCATTCCTATTTCGTTAATTGGAACCTTATTCTTTATCTATTTAATGGGCTTCTCCATTAATGTATTGACCATGTTCGCTCTCGTACTCGCCATCGGAATTGTGGTGGATGATGCGATTGTCGTCGTGGAGGCGATTCACGAGAAAATGCATCAAACGGGTCTCAAAGCAAAAGAGGCAACACTTGAAACAATGAGTGAGATTACACGTGCGATTATCTCCATTACCTTGGTGATGTCTGCCGTATTCTTACCTGTAGGTTTTATGCAAGGTCCTGCTGGAATTTTTTACAAGCAATTTGCCTATACCCTAGCCTTTGCCATTCTAATTTCAGCCGTGAATGCCTTGACTTTGAGCCCTGCACTTTGTGCCTTGTTTTTGAAGCAACCCGAGCCCGAAGAACTGGCAAAACAGAAGGAAAAAAATCCTATTAAGAGAGTATCTGCGCGTTTTTTCTTTGCATTTAATACCGCTTTTGACTCGTTTACCAATAAATACGTAGCGACCATCGGCAAATTAATTCGCAACAAAAAAGTAGCAATTTCAGGTTTAGCTCTCATCATCGGATTAGGTGTATTCTTTTTGTATAAAACGCCTTCGTCTTTTATTCCAAGAGAGGATGATAGTTTCATCACCTATTCTCTAGCCATGCCTCCTGGTGCTTCTTTAGCTCGAACGAAAGTCGTTTTGGCCAAAGCCGATAGCATCTTGAAACAGCGAACGGATATTGAGGGGATGACAGCCATCTCGGGATACAACACAATTGACGGAAATGCTAGTCCCTCTTTTGCTGTAGGATACATCAATTTGAAACCGTACAAGAAAAGAGGAAAAGTAAAAAATATAGATCAAATCATCGAAGAAGTTCAAAAAGATTTATCGGTGATTAACGAAGCATCCTTCAACGTTTTCCCACGACCAACTATTCAAGGGTTTGGGGACTTTGGTGGAATTGAATTTGTTTTGCAAGATCGCTTAGGTGGGGATTTTACTTCATTTAGCCAAGCGGCAGATGATGTAATTAAAACACTCAATGAGCGTGAAGAAATCGGTACTGCTTTTACTTCGTTCAAAGCGAACTTCCCCCAGTATTTGTTGGAAATCGACTATATTAAAGCGAAGTCGTTAGGCGTGAGTGTGAAGGATTTAATGACCACCATTAAAAACTATTACGGTAGGGTAAAAGCAGGCGATTTCAACCGTTTTGGACGTACGTATCGCGTGTATATGCAAGCGGATATTGAATATAGAGAAAACCCTCAATCGTTTAATTCCATCTACGTTAAAAACAAGGATGGCGAAATGTTACCAGCCAATACCTTAGTCAAACTGAAAAAAGTATTGGGTCCACAAACGGTGAGTAGATATAACTTGTACAATGCTATCACAGTAAAAGTAAACCCAAGTCAGGGGTATAGTACTGGAGATGCGATGAAAGCAATCGAAGAAGTAGCAAGCAAAATGCCTGGAAACTATTCGTATGAGTTCACGGGTATGTCTTTGGAGGAAAAAGACTCGGGTAATCAAGCGATTTTCATCTTTGCCTTGAGTATTATCTTCGTTTACTTTCTCTTGGCAGCGCAATATGAGAGCTATTTCTTGCCTATTGCTATCTTATTAACTGTACCGACAGGAATCTTAGGTGTAGCTTTATTTGTCAATTTAGCAGGCTTACAAAACAATATCTACGTGCAAGTAGGTTTGGTTATGTTAATTGGATTGTTGGCGAAGAACGCCATTCTAATTATTGAATTTGCGCTTCAACAGCGTAAAAAGGGGCTATCTGTAGTAGATTCAGCTATAGAAGGAGCAAAAATGAGACTACGTCCAATTTTGATGACTTCCTTTGCTTTCGTCGCAGGATTAATTCCCTTGATGTTTACCGTTGGACCGTCTGCACAAGGAAATCACTCCATTAGTTTTAGTGCGGCTGGAGGAATGCTATTTGGAGTAGCTGCAGGTATTTTTATCATTCCTGTTTTATTTGTCATCTTCCAAAATATTGATGAACGATTAAAAGCAAAATTTACTAACGATTAAAAACAAAAGCATGATAAATAAAAGCAATACATCGCATTTCGCCCTCGTTGTTATACTGGGTGCTGGTTTGACTTTATTTCAAGCTTGTGCACCTCAATCGAAATACAGAACGCCTACTTTTGAGCTTCCTGAACAATACAGAGGCCAAAAGGATAGCCTAGCGCAAGGAGACTCCCTTACGATATCAGCTATCAAATGGCGCGATTTCTTTCAAGACGAGCAGCTAACAAATTTGATCGACAAGGGGTTGTCTCACAACTTTGACATGCAAAATGCGCTTAAAAACTTGGAAATCGCCGCTCAAAAAACAAAACAA
The DNA here is from genome assembly GCF_030326445.1 of Myroides sp. DF42-4-2. Lineage (NCBI taxonomy): Bacteria > Pseudomonadati > Bacteroidota > Flavobacteriia > Flavobacteriales > Flavobacteriaceae > Myroides > Myroides sp. DF42-4-2. The sequence continues at coordinate 68,745 of NZ_JACAKI010000017.1, read as the reverse complement.
GCCAAGCTAGAATGGTTACCTTCTTTAGACCTTGAAGCAGGTAGTGTGGCATATCAATATCGTTCGGAGAACTATTATGGAACGCCCTCTTCAAATTATTACAAAAATAAAGGAGAAGAACCACCTACAAATATGTATGTCAATTCAGCTCAATATACCTCTGGGTTGGCGTTGAGTTGGGAAATAGACATTTGGGGAAAGATCAAGAGTCAAACAGCAGAACAATTGGCTCGTTTTCTCCAAACTGAAGAAGCGCGAAAAGCTATTCAAACAGAGCTGATTGCGCAAATTGCGCAAGGATATTACAACCTATTGCTGCTTGATGCACAGATGGAAGTAGCTCAAACCAACTATGAACTAACGAAAAACACGTTAAAAATAGTGGAATTGCAACGCGATGCGGGACAAATAACTTCCTTAGCCATCACACAAACAAAAAACCAAATGTTGGTGGCAAAGGCGTTAATTCCTTCGTTAAAACAGCAAATTGCCATTCAAGAAAACGCCTTATCCCTGCTAACAGGTCAGCTACCAACGAGTATACAGCGCGAGATAACCCTAACAGACGTCAAACAAGAAGAACTTGGTAGTACAGGACTTCCTTTGGCTTTGTTGCAGTATCGTCCCGATGTACAAGTTGCGGAGTTAGAACTAAAAGCGAAAAATGCTGCGGTGGGCGTGGCACAAACAGCGCGATATCCTGCGCTAACCATTAACTTAGAAGGAGGTCTAAACAGCATGCTTGGCGAAAATTGGTTCAATATACCTGGATCGCTCTTTGGAAGTTTGATCGGAAAAGTAACTAATCCAATTTTCAATAAACGCAAGCTAAAAACGACCTTTGAGGTGGCAAAAATAGAGCGTACAAAAAGTGAGATTGACTTTCAAAAAACGGTGTATACCGCAGTAACGGAAGTTACCGATGCTTTAGTCAATTTAAAAACAACAGAAGAGCAAATTGAGATTGCAGATGAACAAGTAACCACTTCTCGATTAGGAGTGAAGCAATCTAATTTATTGTTTAACAGTGGATATGCAACCTATATTGAGGTAATCAACGCACAAAAAAACATGTTAGACAACGAACTAAATCTCAATAAATTAAAGCTTAACAAGCTCCAATATGGGGTACAATTATACAAAGCACTTGGCGGTGGTTGGCAATAACCAACAAAGTAACAAAAGCGAGTAGTATTCTACTCGCTTTTGTTATTCTATTTCGATTCCGATTAACTCCCGGGATTTATCCACTACCCATTGCTCAAAAATGCGTACTTGGTCGATATGGCGATCAATCCACCTGCGGTTGCCGCCGGGTTTCATCTGACTGATGTAATTACAAAAGACATCGCTGTGCTTCTTTTGGTATAGCTCACTGAAAAAAGGCACATAAAAATTCCATTCCAAATCATGTTCCACTTGCTCCGCTGGTCTTTTTACCTCGCTAATTAACTCTAAAAAACGCGTTGTATTGGCGTAGAACGCATCGCCTTTAGTTGTATTTGTCTCAGAAATAGCAGTAGCTGCTGAAAGACTCAGTGCCATTTCTACCGTTAAAAATTTGGACGCCATCGCTTGACGTGTCAAGGTTAGATTGACGTTTTTTTTCTTTTTCGCCGATTCTCCTTCTGCTACGCCTGCTGTATAAAGACTCTTAATCAATTGTTCCATCTTTATTGTGCGAGCCGTATTAGTTTCTAATAACAAAAAGAAATAACCCGCCAACATTGCTTCGGTTCGCTTCCCCTTTTCTGCTTGCATCAACGCTAACATAAAATGGGAACTGGCATGCATTGGGTTTTCGTATATACCAGAATGTAAAGCTTGTTCTGCTTCTTCTATTTTTTTTACTTTCTTGTAAGCTATGGCCAAATTATAATAAACCATCGCATCGGCATTTCTATTTTCTACGGCATCCTCCAACAAGGCAATAGCCTCCTCCACCTGATTGAGGTTGCTCAAGGAAGAAGCTTTTACAACCACAGCAGGAATTACCAACCGCCCTCCTAAATCTATTGTTCGCTGACTGTGTTCAATTGCCAAATCATAATTCCCTTGATACATATAACTTTTTGCAATCTCGTAATGTCCTGAACTCGAATGCGGATCCAAATCCAACATTTTCTTATAACGCTCTATAGCCTGGTCGTACTTTCCTTCTTGTTGGAAAGCCAAGCCTTCTTTGAGTAATTCTTCTAATTGATTTTGAGCAGAAAGGGATAAAGTAGAAATCAAAAATAAAACAACAACATAAAAATATGATTTCATCAACATAGTAAATAAGGTATTTTTTGGTCATTAGAGCCCCTAAGATACTCTTTTTTTTAGTGTTTATTAGCTGAAAAAACCACGGAATATTCTAACAAATAGGTGTGATTCCTTAAAAATTACGTTTATACCACCTATCTTTGTAGTCCATTTGAATAACATTATTTCCCTAATTAAAACCGAAAGAGCATGAAAGAACAATACGAACAAATCGCGATACAATATCACAGTGAAGTATTAGAAAAAGAAACAGAAGAAATTTTATGGGGAATTTTGGTCGATGAAGACAAACAATTATTTCAAATTGACAATATACCATTCTATGGGCCTGAGTTGTCTTGTGAGGATATTGTACATGCGGTGTATGACGAACAACAAAAGCGCTATCAACTCGTACATATCGAAAAGACCTCTGGCAATAGCACGGTTCAAGTAATAGTTTTAAAGGAAAAATACAAGCGTGAGGATTTGTACAATGAAATTTTATACGCACAAACCGAAATTGAATTGGTTGATGATTACTACTTTGTGATTAATGTTCCAGCTCAAACGGATTACAAAAACGTATATGCGATTTTAGCGGCACTAGAAGAGGAACAAAGCATCACATTTGCTGAACCTAATTTATCGCCAAAACACAGTGCAGATATTCGAAAATAACAAAAGCCTCGCGAAACGCGAGGCTTTTTTGTATAATATATAAGTATTTTAGAATTGGAAGTAGATAAAAGGTTGAGGTCCTGCGGTGGCTGTTGCATAGACCACCCAGAATACAAACCCCAATATCACTGACTTCACAAATATTGGTGCCACGTTGAACCATTGGTGTGGAATAGCCATCCATCGCTTAGGAATGAAATGCCAAACAAATCCAATCGCAATCAATAAGAATACGTTTTTATATCCTTCGATAATCGTTAACCAAGCCGCCCAATCAAACTCTAATTCACTAATATTGGACATCATATCCAAGGCCGTTTCGAATGAACTAGCGCGGAAGAAGATCCAACAAAACGTCACAAAGTGAAAAGTTAATAGAATAGAGACAATACGCCAAACAAATGAAGCGGGTTTATCTTTTTTGCGCGGAAACAGCTCCATAACTAATTTGTGGACTGCCAAGGCGATGCCGTGTAGCGCTCCCCAAACGATAAAACGCAAACTAGCTCCATGCCATAACCCACCCAACAACATCGTTGTCAGCAAGTTAAAATTAGTGAACAAACTTTTTCCTTTGGTTTTTGACAAGGCAATAGTCAACATAAAGACAACTAAAGCTAGTATTCCAATGATTAAGGGATAGATACTGTTGTTATAGCTGTAGATCCCCCATCCTATGATGCCAATAAAAAATAAAGCGGGGAAAAAATAACCGCCAAATGTTCCTTTTCGATTTCCTCCTACAGAGATATACAAAAAGTCTTTTAACCACGTAGACAAGGAGATGTGCCATCTTCTCCAGAATTCAGTAATTGACGTAGATTGATAGGGCACATTAAAGTTCATAGGCAATCGATAGCCCAAGAGTAAAGCAATACCGATAGCCATATCCGAATAACCAGAGAAGTCACAATAAATTTGTATTGCATAGCCATAAGAAGCCATTAAATTTTCAAAAGCCGAATAGCTATTGGGGGCATCAAAAACGCGATCCACAAAGTTAATCGAGATATAGTCAGAAATAACGGCCTTTTTCAACACCCCGCCGATGATGAGCAACATTCCTTCATTCACCTGATCACGAGTGACAATCAGATTGGAATAAATCTGTGGAATAAAGTCTTTTGCCCGAACAATCGGTCCGGCAACAAGTTGGGGGAAGAAAGAAATAAAGAACAAATAATCCAAGAAGTTCTTGGTTGGTTCAATTTCCTTTCGGTAAATTTCTATGATATAGCTGATCGATTGAAAGGTATAAAAAGAAATTCCGACAGGCAAAATCAAGTCGTCTAAGTGCCATGTAGAATTGGCGAGGAAATTAAATCCATCCAAAAAGAAATTGGTGTATTTAAAGTATCCCAATAAGCCTAGGTTCAAGACGACACTGAGTGTCAAGAGCATCCGTTTTTTAGTCTCATTGGCACTTTTGTTAATCGTATTAGCAAAAGTATAATCCATTAAAGAGGAGCCGATTAAGATAAAAAGGTATAACCCACTAGATTTATAGTAGAAAAATAGGGAAAACAAGACCACATACAACAAACGCGCATGGAATGTTTTGCGTAAACCAATATAAATCAAATAAAAAACAATAAACATCCCTAAAAAAAGTCCCGAGTTAAACAACAAGGGTTCTTTAGGGTTAAATGTAAACCAATGGATCACGTCATCCCAGGTTACAGGGGGCATTTCTATATTAAATAGACTCATTTGTCTGGGCCGTTTCTGTTGTATAATAATTTTGATACACTTCCATTAAACCTTCATAAAACAAAGTTCCTGTGTATTCATATCCTTTAATTGTATAATGTACTAGATCTTTGGATAACATTTGCTCATCAACGAGATAAGGCAAGCCTAAAGTTCCTCCTAAATTGTAGTACATATCCCAAATTGCATATTGTTGATCAATCCCATTGATGATAATTTCATTGGTTAATGCCGTAGCAACAGTGTTGGGAACTCCTTTGGAGAAATAGCTTGGCGGTGGTGAAGTGATTAAAATGGAAACTTGTGGATTTCGCTCCTTTACTTCTTTTAGAAAGCGATTCATTTCCACTTTAAAGCTTTCTTCATTTATTCGATCAAAGGCCTCGTTTGTTCCTAAGGAGATAATAATTAAATCGGCTTCTAAGCCTTCGAGTTGGCTAAAAAACAACGGATACTTGTTGTAATCAGAATAGCGTGCTCCATTTACGCCAATGGTGTGATATACAATACCCGCTTGATCGTTCTCTAGGACCAACCCATTGAGGTCGTATTGATCAGCTTGGGTAGCGGCATATAAATAAAACTGTTCTGTTGCATCCGGAAAATCAAACGCATAGAAATTTTTTGCTTTCTCGTATTTCACCGGTTGGAAAGAAGAAGCAGCAATTGCGGTATGTTCTACTTTTTTTCCAGGTACAAGTATGGTTTTTCCAGCCTGAATATTGGTCGATTTTAACTTATTTAAATGCTTTAATCCTGTTACGGTTGTATTGTATTTCTGAGCAATACTAGACAGGGATTCCCCTGCCTTAATTTTGTGTGAATTACTTTTGGTTACCGTACTAGTAAAGTTGAGTTCTTTGTCTGCAGTACCAATGCTATACACCAAATCATCGGAAGGTGTAAATAGCTTCACTTTCGTAAAGGCATATTTGCTATCGCGTAAATCTACTTTGATAACTGCGTCCTTTGCTGAAGAGGTTAAAGCAATCCCACTCAAACCAACTTTAGCTCCATTAACAGGAAAAATATTTCGTCTATTTTCCCATGAGGAATTGCTGGAATAACGCACAAAATTATTGCTATTGGTACGTGCTAATTGATAGGGAAATGTAAATCCCAATCCTCCATTACCAAATTGTTCTTGGATCAAATTTCTCACGCGTCCACTAAAGAAATCGGCTTGAATATGAGAATCTCCAATGTGAACAATATTCACTTTTTTTCTTTTCCCTTCGCTCAATTCTTTTAAGCTATGAAAAAAGTGTTTCAATTGTTCAGGATAATAAATCACATTCTTATAGGGGGTATTGACTGAATCATTAGGAGTCAATACCTCGTTCAATGCTTGATCATCTTTCGTTTTTTGAGCAAAAACTCCTAAGCTACACAAAAACAGTAAAGGAGCGACAATGCTATTCCATCTAATCATTGGATACTGTAAATATTTCGTTTTGAACTTTTGTTGTTTGCACGGAATCTTCTTTATTTTTGTTTTTTTGACCCGTCAATTCTTTTCCTTTTTCTGCTTTATAGGCAGCATAACCTTCTTCTAATTGTTTGAAAATAAGAGAAGACACAGCTTGAGCACCTCTGAAGTTAAAGTGGGTATAATCTTTATTGGCCTTTGTAGGTGATTCCTCTACCCATTTTACCATCGATCCTTTTCCGCCCATGGCTTCATACAAATTGAAGAATCCTGTTTTGGATTCCATCGCGTATTTGCGTTGTGCGCGCATCAATGGCGTCACTGCAGAATCTGTTTGCATGGTTAAATTGTATTTAGTCGATTTATCTGCAGTTGAGATTACCAAAATAGATGCTTTTGGAAAACACTGCCTTAAATGACTAACGACTTTATTCATCTGTTTGGTATACCAACTGTAGTTGTATGACCCGTAATTTAGCACATTCGTACCGTAATGTAAAATGATCAAGCTGTAATCAAGTTCTTTTTGGAACTGCTGCATCACGTTGACATTGAATAAAGACAAAGGCAATCCTGAATTTCCTCGACTCGAAAAATTATCGACCTGAACCCCTATTGCACTACTCACATCTACTCCATACAGTGGAATTGAGTCTGCGTGTACAAACTGCAATTTCAATTGCTTCAGGGAGCCATTGACTAATTTTACTTTATTCAGCGCTTTTGCCCCTTGTAAAGATTTGCGAATGGTATCTTTCTGCATGACCATTTCCACTGTTCCTCTTGTATTAGTCGATCGACCATAATACAGGGTAGGGGTATTTAGCGTAGTCATATTGCGGATACTGCCTGCTTGATAACTCACCCATGTGGGTTTTACTGTATCTTTGACAAAGAACACTTGTCCGCCAATACCGAAAGGACTGCGTGGTTTTTTTACATTCAAATAGGATTGTACTTTCCAATTGGAAGAATATTTATGTACAACAGATCCGCGTGATTGAGCAGATTCGGATGTAATTTGTACAAAACCCACTCCTGACCCACCGTACTTATCTTGGTAATTTTTGCGCAGGTCTTGTACAATCATATCCCCATCCGTCATGGAATCGCCATAATACGCAATACGCACTCGTCCATCATTTTGGGTTTCTAATTGATATAAACGTCCGAAGAAATAATCTAAGAAAACCATACCTTTAAAGCTGGCCTCACTTTCGTTCGAAAACAACTCCTCCTCATTGATGATCATCACCTCTCCTTCTTTTGTTGTTTCTCCTGCATCTTCTTCTACACTTTCTTCACCCGCGTCTTTAGGTGGGGTTTTTTCTATGACATCCGCTTCTTTTTCATTTGCTATAGCCTCTAATAACAAGCTATCTATCACTACATTACTTGTTTTGGGCTTTGCTTCAGAAAAAATCTTTTGTGGCAAATTTGCCTTAAAGAATAAAAAAAAGCCACTAGCCAATATAATAATGGCTAATGACTGTATCATGTATGATTTTACTATTTTCACAAAGAACTAAATTACATACGATTTGGCACCGCAATTCCCAACAATGAGAAAGCGTCTTGGATCACCAAACCAACTTTTTGAGACAATTGTACTCTAAACGTTTTCAACGTTGTATCTTCTTCTCCAAGAATAGAAACCGATTGGTAGAAAGAGTTGTATTCTTTCACCACGTCATACACATAGTTTGCCACAAGTGCGGGGCTATGTGATTTTGCTGCATTTTGAATTACTTCTGGAAACTCTTCCAACAATTTGATAATTTCTTTTTCCTTTGGATCTAAAGCGATCGAAGGGGCAACAGTAGTAATATCAAAATCAGCTCTACGCAAAATAGATTGAATACGCGCATAAGTATATTGGATAAACGGTCCTGTATTTCCAGCAAAATCAACCGATTCTTCTGGGTTAAACAGAATGCGTTTTTTAGGATCAACTTTTAAAATATAGTATTTGAGCGCTCCTAAACCAATTGTTTTATACAGCGTCGCTTTTTCTTCTTCTGAGTAACCTTCTAGTTTTCCTAAATCTTCAGCAATAGTACGGGCTGTACTAGTCATCTCTTCCATCAATTCATCTGCGTCAACCACAGTCCCTTCTCTACTCTTCATCTTTCCTGATGGTAAATCTACCATGCCATACGACAAATGGAATAAACTATCGGCCCAGTCAAAACCTAAGCGCTTTAAGATTAAGAATAGTACTTTAAAGTGGTAATCTTGTTCATTCCCCACAGTATAAACCATCCCACCGATATCAGGAAAATCTTTAACACGTTGAATAGCCGTTCCGATATCTTGCGTCATATAAACCGATGTGCCATCACCACGAAGTACCAATTTTTCATCTAATCCTTCGTCTGTTAGGTCAATCCATACAGAGTTATCTTCTTTTTTGAAGAATACACCACGTGCTAATCCGTCTTCTACAACGTCTTTTCCTAATAGATACGTATCACTTTCGTAATAGTTTTTATTAAAATCAATTCCCAAATTAGCATAAGAAACAGCAAACCCATCGTAAACCCATTGGTTCATCTTTTTCCATAACTCAATTACTTCTGGTTTCCCAGCCTCCCAATCCAACAACATTTGTTTGGCTTCTTTGATAATCGGCGCCTCTGCTTTGGCTTGATCTTCTGTCATACCAGTAGCCATCAACGCTTTGATTTGCTCTTTATATTCAATATCGAATTTTACGTAGTAATTTCCGACTAATTTATCGCCTTTTAATCCCGTAGATTCAGGTGTTTCTCCTTGGCCAAACTTTTGCCAAGCCAACATCGACTTACATATATGGATTCCTCTATCGTTAATAATTTGAGTTTTATACACCTTTTTCCCTGCTGCTTTTAAAATCTCAGCAACCGAAAACCCAAGTAAATTATTTCGAACATGCCCTAAGTGTAAAGGCTTATTGGTATTGGGTGAGGAATATTCAACTAATACGGCTTTGTCGTCCGCCTGTGGCGTTTGATATCCAAAATGAGCTTGTTTATACATCTTGGTGAAAGACGCTAAATAATACGCATCTGAAACAACTAAATTTAAAAATCCTTTTACTACATTAAACCGCACGATTTCAGCTGTATTTTCAACTAAATACTCACCAATTTTAGTACCTATCTCGATAGGATTACCTTTAATCTGTTTTAAGAAAGGGAAAATAACAACTGTAACATCTCCTTCAAATTCTTTTCTAGTAACTTGATATTCAACTTTATCAATTGCTACACCATACAGCTCTTGGGCTGCCTTAATAATCTGAGGGGTTAAAATCTGATTCAACATCATTAATAAATTTAATAGGCAAAGATAATTCTTATTTTTCCATGAATAAAATAGTTAAAAGGAAAAATTTCCCCTCTTAAAGGCTTGTTCCCTATTTTTTTTACACTTTCAATCAAAACTTGAATTTTTCGACTTTAAACACTAGATTTGAATACAACTACATTTAGTTTTACATGAAAAATATTCCAGCGAATAAAAAAGGTTTTTTTGTTTATCCCTTACTTGCAAGCCTACTTCCACTACTTATTCTCTATACTCATCAAGGTGCTTTATCTGTTATCAGTATTGAACTACTACTGAGTACCTTGCCTTTAGCGTTTTTTGTGTGGGCTTATGCTTCGACTGTATATCGAATTGAGGACGGTTATTTCCAATACCGTTCTACCTTTATCAAAGGAAAAATAGCCATTTCAACGATCACTCGTCTTGAAGTGGGAAAGAACATGTGGGCAGGAACTAAGCCTGCGTTAAGTACGAAGGGAATAATAATCAAGTTTAACCAATACGATGAGATCTATGTGGCTCCCCAGAGCAATTCGGATTTGGTTCGTGAATTTGTAGCGATTAATCCCTCTATTGAGGTAGTGAATCACGAGAAGAAATAGCAAAAAAAAAGCCTATTCGCAATGAATAGGCTTTTTTTTGTGGGCGATGAGGGATTCGAACCCCCGACCCTCTCGGTGTAAACGAGATGCTCTGAACCAGCTGAGCTAATCGCCCGAATATAAAATATACATTCGGAAAATTTCCAAATTTAGTATGAATTGTGG
>NZ_JACAKI010000017.1:0-58502 GCF_030326445.1 Myroides sp. DF42-4-2 | reverse complement strand
GCGATGAGGGATTCGAACCCCCGACCCCCTCGGTGTAAACGAGGTGCTCTGAACCAGCTGAGCTAATCGCCCGAATTGACGTTAATCTAAAAGATTGTGGGCGATGAGGGATTCGAACCCCCGACCCCCTCGGTGTAAACGAGGTGCTCTGAACCAGCTGAGCTAATCGCCCGAATTAACTTTTATTTAAAATATTGTGGGCGATGAGGGATTCGAACCCCCGACCCTCTCGGTGTAAACGAGATGCTCTGAACCAGCTGAGCTAATCGCCCTAATTAATATTTCTATAAATTCGGAATATTTTCAATATGTGTAAGAATGGTGGGCGATGAGGGATTCGAACCCCCGACCCTCTCGGTGTAAACGAGATGCTCTGAACCAGCTGAGCTAATCGCCCTTTCTTTATGAACGTGTAATCGTTTGTTGATTACGGGTGCAAATATACGACGGGATTTTATGTTTGCAAGCTTTTTGAAACTTTTTTTTATAAAATTTCTGCTACAACAAAAGTACTCCCCCCTATATAAATCAAGTCCTCCGCCTTTGCTTCTGCTTTTGCTTTCGCATAAGCTTCTGGTATTGAATCACAAACAATTCCCTCTAATCCAAATTCTTTTGCTTTTCCTGCCAAAATCTCAGCATCAAGTCCGCGAAAAATATTTGGCTTCGCAAAGAAGTATTTTGCTTCTTTAGGCAAAAAAGGAAGCACTCCTTGCAAATCTTTATCGTTCACCACTCCAAAAACGAAGTATAATTGGTTGTACTTTTCCGTTTTCAACTGCTCCATCACTATAGAAAGCCCATGCTCATTGTGTGCTGTATCGGCAATTACCTTGGGATGTTCTTGTAAAATCTGCCAACGCCCTTGTAATTTGGTGGTAGCTACCACCCGATTCAACCCTTCTCGCTCATTTTCTGTTGTAATCGCTAGTTCTTTTCGCAACAATTCAACCGTCTGACGAACGGTGCGTATATTCTTTTGTTGGTAGATCCCCTTTAAATCGGAGGTATACGTATTGGAAGCGTATGTATCTTGCGCAAAGTAAATCGGACTACCCTTCTCTTTTGCCTTAGCGAGAAACACAGGTTTCGTCTCTTGAACATACTCCCCTATTACAACAGGGACACCCGCTTTAATAATTCCGGCTTTTTCTACTGCAATAGCCGCCAAAGTGTCACCTAAGAAAGCCACGTGATCTTTTCCAATATTCGTAATTACCGATACTAAAGGAGTAATAATATTAGTTGCGTCCAATCGACCGCCCATTCCCACTTCAATCACAGCAATATCTACCTGCCTTGTTTTGAAGTATTCAAAAGCCATCCCTACGGTCATCTCAAAAAAGCTAAGTGATTCGCTTTCGAAAAACGATTGATTAGCCGCAATAAAATCAACAACAAAAGTAGCTGTAATTTCTTCTCCATTTACCTTAATGCGTTCGCGAAAATCTTTTAAGTGAGGAGAGGTGTACAAGCCTACCTTATATCCTGCTTCTTGTAGGATAGACGCCAACATCGAGGAGGTTGATCCTTTTCCATTTGTACCCGCAATGTGTACGGTTTTTATTTCCCTTTCTGGGTGATTCAAATGTGCTGCTAATTTTTCTATATTGGATAAGTCTGCTTTATACGCTACTGCTCCTTGTTGTTGGTACATGGGCAATTGTTCAAACATCCACAAAACGGTTTCTTGATAAGTCATAGGTCAAAAGAGGATTGAAATCCGGTATTGTTGTTACTATAATTGTTACTTCCATAAGAGATTCTAACGTTTCGCGCACGACTGCGTGCACTACACGGCTAAAACACGTCAAATATAGGGCGATTTCAAGGTGTCAAGCAAATGGATTAGCGTGAAAAAAATTGCTCAAGTGTTGACGCCTTTACTTTTTTACCAAACAGGATCAAAAATATCGTAGATTACTCCAGAGCTATGATCGTATTGGGCGCCTGTTACACTCGCTAGAGCATTGACCTCATCGCGTACTTTGAGTGTTCCCAATAGCGCAAAAATCAGCGCTTCTTTATAGTTGACCAATAAGTCATCCGCTACTACAAACTCATAGGATGAAGCGTAAAACGACAGGCGACTCATGAGGTAAGTATTAAAAGCTCCTCCACCAGTAACTAATATTTTAGCTTGCTTAGGCAATTGAATTCCATTTGCAATCTGTATAGCCATATGCTCCACAAAAGTGGCTAAATAATCCTCAGGGCTCAACACATGCAATTCCAAAAGAGGTTGAATATTGCTGGTAACAAATTCTACTCCCAAGGATTTTGGTGGGGTTTTCGCGTAGTATTCCAACGCGTTTAACGCTTCTAATAAGGGTTGACAGACCGTTCCTGCTTGTGCTCTTGATCCTTCGGAATCATACAAGAGTCCCAACTTATTTGCTTGTTCATTCAACAGTACATTGACTGGACATAGGTCAAATGCAATGCGGTAATGCAACGCATTTTCGTATGAAACATTGGCAAAACCACCCAAGTTTAAACAAGCGGTATAGTCGCCAAAAAGCAAGCGATCACCAATAGGAACTAAAGGAGCACCTTGCCCCCCTAACAAGACGTCTTGTACGCGAAAATCGCAAATCACTTTATGCTGGATCAAATCCGCAAGCAGGGGTAAATTGCCAATTTGCAAGGTATACCCCAAATCGGGACGGTGCAAAATGGTATGTCCATGTGAACAGACAAAATCAACGGTTTCCAATGCATTTTCTTGGATAAATGCAGTGATTATATCAGCTAAAAGAAGAGTATATTCCTCATCCAATCGATCTAAAGCTTCTTTATTTAATCCAATTGCCGTCTTTAGCTTGGTTCTCCATGCAGCTGAATACGAAATTGTTTGCCCTTTTTCCAATTCAAAAGACCACCCCTTTTCATTTACATTAAGTGTAACATAAACCAAGTCAACTCCATCTAATGAAGTCCCCGACATGATTCCAACAACGCGATATTGACTATTTTTCATAGGTATAAATTTAAGCATAGAAATTGAATATCTGATAATATTCCGCTATATTTGACCATATAAATTTCAAGATTACAAAGAATAAAATAAATACTCGATGGATTTTAAATTAACAGAAGAACAACAAATGATTCAACAAGCTGCTCGTGATTTTGCGCAGACTGAATTGTTACCAGGGGTTATTGAAAGAGATGAACACCAAATTTTCCCAGCTGAACAAATAAAGAAATTAGGAGAGCTTGGTTTTTTAGGTATGATGGTTGATCCAAAATACGGTGGAAGTGGCTTAGACAGTGTATCATACGTATTAGCGATGGAGGAAATTGCCAAAGTTGACGCTTCTACAGCAGTCGTTTTATCTGTTAATAACTCATTGGTTTGCGCAGGTTTAGAGAAGTATGCTAATGAAGAACAAAAGCAAAAATACCTAACGCCAGTTGCCTCTGGAGAAGCGATTGGTGCTTTTTGTTTATCGGAGCCAGAAGCGGGATCTGATGCTACCTCTCAAAAAACAACAGCAGTTGACATGGGGGATTACTATTTATTGAACGGAACTAAAAACTGGATCACGAATGGTAGTACAGCTTCTTTTTACATTGTTATTGCACAGACAAATCCTGAGAAGAAACACAAGGGAATTAATGCTTTCATCGTAGAGAAAGGGTTACCTGGATTCGAAATTGGAGCAAAAGAACAAAAAATGGGTATTCGTGGGTCTGACACGCATACGTTACTTTTTACAGATGTGAAAGTACCTAAAGAAAACAGAATTGGCGAAGACGGATTTGGATTTGCCTTTGCGATGAACGTCTTAAATGGTGGTCGTATAGGAATTGCTTCTCAAGCCTTAGGTATTGCACAAGGGGCTTATGAGTTATCTTTAAAATACGCTAAAGAACGCAAAGCTTTTGGAACAGAGATTATCAACCACCAAGCAATTGCATTCAAATTGGCCGATATGGCGACGAATATTTCTGCTGCACGTATGTTGTGCTTAAAAGCAGCAGCAGAAAAAGATGCAGGACAAGACATCTCAATTTCGGGAGCTATGGCAAAATTATTTGCATCAAAAACAGCCATGGACACCACAGTAGAAGCTGTACAAATACACGGTGGAAATGGATATGTAAGAGAATACCATGTAGAGCGTATGATGCGTGATGCTAAAATCACTCAGATTTACGAAGGAACTTCAGAAATACAAAAAATTGTTATTTCAAGAGGTATTTCAAGAGACTAATTTACTCGTATATACAATAAAAGCGATCCGTGGATCGCTTTTATTTTTTAGTAAACCTATCTATCAATTTATCTCTATCACTTTTATTGTACTTGAATAGTAATTGGCAAAGTGAACTGAGATCGAACTGTGCGATTATCCTGACGAGCAGGTTTCCATTTCGGCATGGTTTTCAATACGCGAACAGCTTCTTTTCCTGCACCATACCCTGGGTCGCGTAATACTTTAATATCCGTAATACTTCCGTCTTTTTCTACAACAAAAGACAAGATCACTTGTACTTTTCCAGAAGCATCAGGCATATGTATTTCGCGAAACTTAGTAATAAAACTCTTGCTAAAAGCAGCTAATCCCTCCATTGGTGCAGCACTTTCAGTAGTTATGCGGTAGATTTCATTTCCTCTTTCCGCTTCTTCCCCTTCACGTTCTTCTCCACCGTCTACTTTATGTCCCGCTTTTTCCTTTATTAAAATAGTTCCTTCCGCATTGCCTTTGATAGACTCACTGCCAATCAAAGCATCTCCTAAATCTGTTTGCTTGACCACTTCTTCTGTAATTTCATCTGCCGATGCTACTTCTAAGTTTGTAAATCGTTCAACATCTACAACAGAAGCTGGCGCACTAGCTTCTTCTATATAAGATTCATCTACTAATGGTTTTACTTCTTCCTCTATTTTTGGCAGAACAACATCGACAAGTTCAAGTGGTTCATCAATAAAATCAAAATCACAAGATATAATTTCACCTTTAGCCCATTCATTTTCATCTTCAAAAAAAGAAGAAATAGCTGCTGGCGCAACAAATACTAAGGCGAATAGACATAATCCACTGCCTAAGGCTAAAAGGGTTGTTCTTGGGCTCTCTAAACGCAATTTGTAGGCTCCATATTGCTTATTTCTACCTGCAAATACAATATCTAACCAATCTTTCTTAAATAAATCATTCTTTGCCATAACGTACAGTTTTAATTGATTAAACACTAAGATTGCCTGAACAAATCGGCAATCTACCTCTTTAACAAAATCATTTTTTAATATTTTACACTAAAGTTAACCTTTTATACTGAATAACCAAACACAACAAAGTTTTTTTTACATATACAACAAATACACAACCTAAAAAAAGAATAATTATCAATGAAAAACAACTATAAATTTTAACAATTCTATTTTCGTTTTACAAGCAAACCGAAAACACAACAAGGAGAACTAACATTTTGTACATTTGTAAATCAATTCAAACACTTTTATCGGATGAAACCCTCCAAATCGATTAAAATAAAAATCATATTCTTGTATATTATCCTATTAGGAGCAGTATTCTTCTCGGGTTTATACATCTATAAAGAGGCTAAAAAATTCACCTTACCCGAAGAGCAAGTAGTCAAAGAAAACAATAAGATTTTCTTGGTTAGTAGTACACTAAACAACTTGTATTCATCTGAGATATACAGTAGAAATGCCATTGTTACGGGCAACAATAGAGACATCAAAAGCTATTATTCGCACTTAGATACCTTAGTAAATCAAATTGAACAAATCAAATTAACAACATCGGATAAGGCGATTCATCAAAAGATAGACTTAGTTCAAGATTTATTAAAAAAGAAGAAAGTCAGTTTCAACAACATCATCAAAGCGAGAAAAGAAATCAATGAAGACCGCAACTATAGTGAGGCGATTGACAAGATTTACGACATCCGAGATGAAATACAAAAGAAAATTGAACCAATAGTTATTCAGACCAAAGAAAAGGAAAAGCGAAGCGCTTGGGCGCGTTTGTTCAAAGGGGATCACACCGATACGATCACCAAAACAATTAATTATCCGAATGTGACAGACTCCATTGTTAGCGCGATGGAGAATATCATATTACAAGCCCAACAAAAAGTCAACCTTCAACAGGCGAACTTATTAAAAGAAGAACAGAAATTAATTATAGAGAACAAGAATATAACCAATGAATTGCGCAAGATTTTAGAGAGTATTGAGCGCAATTTACTCTCGCTTTCTTATCAAAACATCAATGAGTCCAAAGCACGTATTAGCACTGCCTCTACCAATATAGCTTATATTGGTGGATCGGCCCTATTTGTCATTATAATTTTGGGTTGGATTATCATTAAAGACATCAATCAAACGCAAGAATACCGGGTAAAACTAGAACAACTAAACCAAGAAAGAGAGGTATTACTCCGCAGTAAAACAATGTTATTCGCCACGGTTACCCACGATTTACAAACTCCCTTAGGGAGCTTAATTGGCTTTTCTAATCTACTACAAACCACGGAATTAAACTCCAAGCAAAAACAATACCTCAACAATATTCAAAGTTCAACACAGTATATTGCTAATCTGATCAACGATTTAACCGACTTTTCCAAGTTAGAAAACAACAAGATCAGCATACAAGAAAAGGCATTTAATCCAAAGGAATTAATCGAGAGTATTTGCGCCCCTTTGGTTCCCAATGCTGAGAATAAAAAAATTAAGTTGAAATGGACGGTTGATCAAGCCTTAGATCATTCGTTTATCTCTGATCCCTATCGCTTAAAACAAATTGTTACCAATTTGATTACCAATGCCGTGAAATTCACCCAACAAGGAGGGGTATTCATTGAAGCTATACGATTAGGTAATCAACTAGAAATCAAGGTAATCGATACAGGTATTGGAATAGAACAAAGTCAGATAGACCACATTTTTAAAGAATTTAGTCAGGCCAATGCGGGTATTGAAAAGCGCTTTGGAGGAACGGGATTGGGATTGAACATCTCCAAACGCCTCATTAAGTTATTAGGAGGTGATATACAAGTCGATAGCATCCTAGGCGAAGGATCCATCTTTACCATCACCCTTCCTTTGGAAGAAGCTGACATACAAACGAACACTTATATATCAGCTGAGCAATTCAAGGCACAATTTACCATTTTAGCGCAAGACAGCATTCTCGTGGTAGATGACGATAAAATCCAATTGCAATTAATGGAAGAGTTACTCACTCCTATCTTCAAAAAAGTGGATGTTCTCAATGATTCATCTGAGATTGAGAGCACTTTAGAGCAGGAGGAATACAATATTATTCTCAGTGATATTCAGATGCCTAAGATGGATGGGTTTGAAATGATTAACGTACTAAAAAACAACGCTAAGTACAAGCAAATTCCCGTTGTTGCCTTATCGGGTAAACGCGATCTTACGGTAGAAGATTTTACCCAGGCCGGATTCGCATCCGCTCATCAAAAGCCAATTCAATTGCAAGAGTTGTTAATTCTCATCACACAACTATTACATCCAACACATAAGCTCGAGCTAACCGTTCAGAGTGAACCTACACTCTCAATGGACAAGCCCACAAAACTATACGACATCAACCAAATTAAACAGTTTATTGGGGAAGATAGCGCTGCATTGCGAAAATTCGTGGTAATTTTTGTCGATAGTACCCAAGAAAATAGCCTAGATCTTACCTATGCGTCCGATGATTTTGACTATCAAACTATTAGCAATATTGCACATAAAATGCTTCCCATGTTCAAACAGTTGCAAATCAACCACATCGTTCCTGCTTTAGAACAATTAGAAGATCAAACCATCAAATTTGAAACCAAGGAAGACCTTGTCCTGTACATTCAAAACATCAATGAACAAATTCAAGCCGTTGTTTCGGATTTACAAGAAAAGTATTTAGGATAACGCGGTTGACGGTTAGCGGTACATAAAAAAAAGTCGATGATTTATTTCATCGACTTTTTTTATGGTTTCCTATTTAATGCTTGGAATTTCAACTAATTCGTTTGTTTCAATATTGTAATCAACGGTATCGAATTCGAATCCAAATAAGTTAAAGAAATCTCTTCTATAACCTTCTAAATCTGAAATTTGGTTGATATTATCTGAATTAATTTCTTCCCACAATTTAGCTACTTCTGCTTGAACATCCTCTCTCATCTCCCAGTCATCCACTCTGATTCTCCCCTCACTATCTAGTGTAATAGGTTGATCAGCATAAAGGCGATCGGCAAATAAACGTTGCATTTGTTCGATACATCCTTCGTGAATATTTTTCTCTTTCATCACTTTATACAGCAAGGAAATATACAATGGCACTACGGGAATTGCAGAACTTGATTGCGTCACTAATGCTTTGTTTACCGATACATAAGACACTCCATTTAAATCAGCAATTAAGTTATTAATTGTAGGCACAGTAGCTTCTAAGTCATTCTTAGCCATTCCGATTGTTCCATTTCTGTAGATTGGATAAGTTAATTCAGGTCCGATATAAGAATACGCAACTGTTTTAACACCTTCTGCCAAAACACCAGCAGCTTTCAGGTCTTCCATCCAGAATTTCCAATCCTCACCTCCCATTACAGCGATGGTATTATCAATATCACTTTGCTCGGTTACTGGATCAATTGTAATAGTAGATACAACCCCTGTGTGGAAATCTACGGTTTTATTAGAGAAAGGCTCATTGATTGGTTTTAATACAGAAGCATAAGCCACCCCTGTTTTAGGATGTGTACGTCTTGGAGACGCTAAGCTGTATACCACTAAATCAACTTGACCTAAATCTTGTTTAATTAACGCAATTGTTTGTTGTTTGATTTCATCAGAAAAAGCATCTCCATTGATACTTTTTGCATATAAACCCGCTTTTGTTGCTTCTTGTTCAAATGCCGCTGAATTATACCAACCCGCAGTCGCAGGACGTCCTTCTGTTGCAGCCTTTTCAAAGAATACTCCAATTGTAGCTGCATTCGAACCAAAAGCTGCAGAAATACGCGATGCCAATCCGAAACCTGTAGAAGCACCAATTACAAGTACTTTTTTCGGTCCATTGGCTATTTTGCCTTTCGATTTAACATAAGCAATTTGTTGTTTAACATGCGCTGCACATCCTTCAGGATGAGAAGTTAAGCAGATAAATCCACGAGTTCTAGGTTGTATAATCATTATTTTAATTTTTTACTTTACTACGCTTGTACGTTATTTTTCTATGCAAATTGAAATCTTCAATGCTTATACAAATATAAACAACTCTTTTTATATGCAAATGAAATAGTGCGTAGAAATAAGCAATACGAGGAGAGAACGACAAAAATGAAAAAAGAATAGAACAAAAAAAATGAGTAAGCAGCAAGAAGTATTTCTACTTCTTTTCTACTTACCCATACACTGCAACGTATTCTTATCTATTTTCAAGGATATTCGTTATGTATTCCGAAGGTGATACGCCTTCGTATTTCTTAAACGCTCGAAAGAATGAGGTTCGAGAATTAAATCCGCATTCATCACCTAATTCGGAAACTGAGATATCAAAATCTTTTTTCTCTAGTAACTTCTTTGCGTGTTCGACACGTAACTTATTGATATACGCATTAAAATTCATTCCATATGTTGTAGAGAAAAATTGCGACAAATGGTGTTTGGCAATTTTACTTTCTTGCTCAAGATCGTCCAAGGTAAAATTGACCTTTAAAAAGGATTGATTATCGTGAACAATTTGTTCTACCTTAATTTTATACGCACTCAATACGTCATCGGCTAATTTTGATTTCTCGTATTTGAGGAGCACTTGTGGATCTTCTGCTATTTTTTCCTTATCTGTTGGATCAGAGATAGACACCATTTTCACGTATTTCAATCGCACCATATAGTAATTAAAGATAACTATGGCGAAACACAACAGAGCTAAATAAGTAACAGAAAGGTCGTAATGGAGGATATTGTTGTAAAACACAATACCCAATGAAACCAACGCCATAAAGATCATAATCCACATTACACGCAAGATCAATAGGCGAATATTGTTATTCAACACCAGCTTATTAATCTTATAATAGCCCATAAAGGCATATCCTACATACTGAATTACTTCAACAAAATAAAGCACTAATAAATAGCGGTATACTTCAACTGAATTCAAATCTAACCCTTGATTCAAAAGCAAGAAATAAAAGCCCAAGAGCACCAAGGTAGGAATGAAGTGCAAAGCAAAGTAATACCTCTTGCTTTCCTGCGTTTTCTTGTGCACCTAATCTGACAATAAAACGAGACAACAATAAAACGTAGGAGCATATACGCTATTAAGAGGTAATCCAAGATGGACAAACCGAAAATCTGCCCACAACAATCGACTACACAAAATAATAACCAAATGCAGAACAAAAAACAGGAGGAACACATTGAGTAACTGCTGTGTTTTGGTCGAAGCAGTCAATTTATTATTTACAATAAACGATATACTGCCTAAAATAATGGCCGCTGTTAATACAACTAAGTTGAAATAAAACTCCATACCTGCACGCTATACGATTTGATTGCGATACACAGATGGCGTTTTACCTACAAAGAGTTTGAAGTATTTGTTAAACGTTGATTTTGAACTAAAACCACACTCTTCTACAATAGCTTCTATTGTCAAATTATTGCGGATTTGCAATAATTTTTTTGCATGTAAAATTCTGTACTGTGCTACCATGTGATAAAAAGAAGAATTCAATTGGTGATTAATCACCGTAGATACTTCATGTTTATTTAAATTCACAGCATCCGCTAAATCTTCCAACGAAAAAGAATTAGCTAAAAAGTCATCACTTGTTTCAAAAAAAGTAATGATTACTCTTTCCTTGTCTTCATATCGAGGCGTCAACGCATTGCCTTCGATTTTACTTACTCCAAGAGTAGGAATTTGCACGAGTATTTCGTTCGTTTTATCATTGTAATTCAGCAAGGTAAATAAGCAAAACAGCAATACTGTTACAACTAATCCGGTTTGAATAAACACATACTCAACACCAAAATCTGCAAATATATACAATACAACAAAGAAGATTGCACGCACAATTAAACGGGCGATTAAGTAATTACAGAAAAAGCCTATAAAACCCAATACGCTTTGGTTGGAGCTAGAAGATGGAATAGACTTCATTTCTTTGTACAACACCATCAAATACGTTAGAACGTATGCAAAAACAACAGTTCCAATAAATTTAGAAGGAAACAAGCTTGGCAATAAAATAACGAGAACCGCAAGGCTGTAATGAGCAAAAAATGCAACAGCTGAAGGCTCTACTTTACGCGCTGTTTTTCTGGTAAAGAAATACAATAAAGGAATAGTCAAAAGACTAAAATCAAGATTCAAACCTAAGCCTATGGCTATCAGTTGAATCACAGAGAGCGCTAAAACGCTTTTAACGATACTCTCGAAGTTAAAATGGCCTCTTAAAAAACCATCAAATGTTTTAATTAGTTTCATAATGTTAGTGGTGATGTATTAATTTAATACCTCTACCCTCACATATTGCGCCGTGACTATACTGCATAGCTATATAGCACGATTCTCTATTAAGTGGGGACTTAAGATAATAGATGTTCGCCTATTACTACTTTTTTTACTTTCGTTTAAAGCGTGACAAAATTATTATTTATTTTTTAGATTAACATATAATTTAACACTACAAAATGAGATTTACATAATATACACTTAATCGCATTTAACCTTTTATTTTACTTACTTTCACAAGCAAAAACAATAAAAATCAGCAATTATTTTCACGTAACAACACCTATTATCATACAAATTTATAGCCATTTAAGACAGTAAACACAACCTTTTCCTGAATTAACTGTTTTAATTATCTCTAGCAAGCGTCGTCTTCTTCGTTTTTTTATTCCGCAAAAGTCTTGCTTTACTATTGAGACTACAAACACATACAATAATCTCATTTTGTATATACTTATGACTCCAAACCTTGTAAAAAGTCACATCTATTTTCTGTTTTCACCTCCTTTTTACCTATCGAATAAAATAAAAACAACAAAACAACAACCAAATAAATCCATATAACACAAATCAATTGCAAAAAAACAAACTACTACAACAGCATTACGTTAAATTCAATACAATTTCAATAAATAATCTATTTACCGAAAAAACACACAATAAAGCGAATGTACTGCTAATAAAAAAAAAGATAGTGCGTGAAATTCTCAAAATGCATAGATTAATTAAAGCATATCAAAACGAGGTGAACGATATGAGTTTTGAAGCAAGACAAACTACTTCGGATTACTTCTCGTTCGACTAAACTATAACTACATTTCCTAATCCGACACTATCTTCATTTGGATGACAAAGCCAAATTGCTTCTTTTTCTAGAAAAGAAAACCTTTCAGTGGAAACTATAGTTTTTACAAACCAACAAAAAGCCCTAAAACACATTTGCGTTTTAGGGCTTTTTCTTATGTAGCTTTAGCTTTATTCAGACACTGCTGTTTCTTCAGCTTCTTTATTTTCTTCTTGATTTCCTTCTTGATTACTTTCTTGATTACTTTCTGTGCTCAAAACTTTTAATGGATCATAGGTTTTAACTTCCCAACTAGGGTCTGTTAGGTCCACATAGAAGTAATTAACGTTGTCATTCTTATCAAAGGCTCCATTTTTATTAATATCTTCGATTGTTCTGAAGTACAATCTACTTTGTACATCAATAACTGTCCAATCTAGTAGCTCTTGTAAATAGGGACTTAATTTTTTAAATCCATCCCCACTACCTTTACTGATGTAAAGTGTCTTGATATCATTGGAATCAATTTTGCCGTCTCGATTGGTATCAGCGTCAAACACATTGTACACCAACACATTTTTCTTGAGTTTTTCGGCTATGGTATTCAAATAGACCACGGACTGAATTTGGATTCTCTTTGTTGTTAGTGGTCTGATATTCAACGAATCTTTGTGTTGAAACATTAGATTTTCTAAATAGCCTGTAATTTCAAAAGGCACATAGTTAGAAACAGTATAGGAGAACTGACTCACTTTACTTGTTCCGTATTTGCTTGAACTAGAATAGACTCTTACTTCTCCAACAGGGTGAATCAAGTAGGGAGAATGACCGACAACCAGGGGCAAATCAGCAATTCTGATATCTTCTGTTTTTTCTTTTACTACTTCTTGTTCCGCTGTTTTCGATTCATCTTTATAAATTACTTTGGGTTTTTCCTCTTGTCCTTTGCAAGAGAAAAACAGCACAACGGAAAAAACACTTACTATTAAACCTAATTTTGTTTTCATTCTTTTCACTATTGATGATTCAAAGATACGTTTTTTACAAATGCAGGACTAAAAAATTAAAACGTCAGGGCTATTTTCATGTTAAACGTTCTATTTGTCATATAATTGGGAATAGCAATTTCTTTACTGCTATTCAAATCGCGAATCCACGTATTGGTAATAGCGTTTGCTACGTTGAATACATTGTAGATTTCCACTCCGATTTGCAGCTGCTCAACGCCTTGGAGCCAGCGTTTATTTTGCCCTACTTTTTCGTCTTTAAACACGTAGTTAAATCCGATATCAGCTCGTTTGTAATCGCGTAATCTTCCTTGATAGAGATAAGGATCGACATAGGAAGGGGATCCACCTGGTAATCCTGTATTGTATACAGCATTGAGGTACAACCTCAAGTTGGGAATCGAAGGCATATAGTCTTGAAAGAGCAGACCAAACTTCAATCGCTGATCGGTTGGTCGGGCGATATACCCTTTGTCTTGATAATTTTCTTCTGTTTTCATCACACCTACACTAATCCAGGATTCAGTTCCAGCGATAAACTCCCCATACAACCGAAGGTCAGCCCCATATACATAAGCTTTAGCATCATTATTTGCCACATAGCGCATACGGACATTGTCTAGTGTATAAATATTGACCTCTTGAAGGTTTTTGTAATAGACTTCGGTTTGCATGCGAAATTTTTTATCCCACATAGTAAATCCATAGTGATGACCTAATACGGCCACCCAGGCTTTTTGTGCATGGAGATCGGGGTTTAACGTTCCATCAAACCCGCGATATTCGCGATAGGATGGCGGTTGTTGATACAATCCAAAAGCCAAGCTAAACATCATTTGTTTTTGCCATCCTTGTGGATCTATAGCGATTTGAGCTCTAGGGCTAACCACCAGTTTGGTTTTACCTCCTGCGGACATCTTCCATCCGTGTATTCTCGCTCCTGCATTTAGGGTAATCTTCGTGTCTTGGCTATACAGCGCTTTATTCCATTCCCCATAAGCCATCACGCGATTAATATCCACGGTATGCTGGGTGTGCAGCGAGGCATACTCATGCTTATTGGGTAAGATATACCCCAATGAATCCATCAACTCCCACTCGGATAGGCGGTCTTTGATATTTTCTCGAATGAATTTTGCCCCCCAACGCAGGGATGTATTTGCCTCCCCAATCAGGTGTCTCCCTTTCACCTCCGCACTTATAGACAAAGCGTCATAATTATTTCGCGCATGAGCATATTGAGAAGCAACGCCTTTTCGGATAGGCAACGGGTTTTCAATATCTTTACCGAAGAGCGGATCAGAATCGTAGTCTTGCTGATCCACAACCAAATAGGATGCTTCAATGTCGTAATACTCTTTTTCTTGGGTGTGATAAGCTGAAAAAATAGCTTCTATCTTATCGCGGTCTGTTTTATAGGTAGAAACCAAAGCCCCAAATAGCGAACTGTATTTATCTTCTTCTTTTCCATTGTATAAAATAGAGACCGTAGCCGTATTACTTACTCCTCCAAACGCCACTGTAGCGCGATTGGGTTCATATTTATAATGGTTTCCCGTTATGTTTCCGATAAAGCTAAAACCCCAATTTTCATCTAATGTATAGTCGACCACTGTTTGTGTATCCATAAAAGAGGGTTTGTAATAGCCGTCGTCATCTTTTCGATTCATCAACAGGCGGTTATTGTGGTAACGCATACCTATAATAGCCGTTAAGGCTTTGTCTTTAGAAACTAAATCTACTGTTGCTCCAGCACCTAAAAAGCTCGCTTGCAATTGGACTTTATTTTCGGTTGGTTTGCGATAATCAACCTCCAATACTGAAGATAACTTATCGCCATAACGCGCTTTAAATCCTCCAGCAGAGAACGACACATTTTCTACCATTGCAGGGTTGACAAAGCTCAACCCTTCTTGTTTTCCTGAGCGTACTAAGAACGGACGATACATTTCTACACCATTGACATAGATTAGGTTTTCATCAAAACTCCCTCCTCTCACGGAATACTGACTGCTCAATTCGTTATTTGAGTTTACTCCAGGCAACGTGGTTATTACGGTTTCCAAGCGATTACTTCCTGCGATTACATCGTCAACCCCATGAAGATTGACACTGGATAGATCCCGATCAAAACTGCCTGTATAATTAACAATCTCAACGGTTTGCATTACGTTATTTTCCAAGGGTTTGTCTTCTGCAACTGCTGTAGTTACTACGGCTTTCCCTTCTTGACAGTGAATGCTAATCGTACGGATCTCATTGGGATGTAAAACAAATGCTTCGGGTATAACACAAGGAATGCCGATAATTTTCACGTCAACTGCTTCCCTAGCGGGAACGTCGACATAAAATTCACCTTTTGCATTGACTTTGATCTTGTGAATCGCACCGCTTTTGAGTACTAGTAGGATGTTTGTCACCTTCTCTCCTTCGCCTTCGACTACTATTTTTCCCTGCAGGATCGCTCTATCTTGCGCGTAGGTGTTTAGGCAAAAGAACAAGAGAAGCAGTGTTATTCCCAATCGATGTATCATAGTTTACTTTCTAAAAAAATGTGTAGAAAAGGTAGCTGCATTACCCATGTTGTCGGTAACTTTAATCACCACATCATTGCGTCCCGAACTCACTATTCCATCACGGAATAAATGTACTATTTTTTTTGTTTTATAATCGTAATCCAAAAGAATCCACTTGCCATTAATCGTTCCTTCAATTGTTTGAATGCCTGTATCCACATCATGGATAAGAAAGGAAATTTCATTGGCATTGCTCAACCAATCCCCTTCTTTAAAACTCGGTTGGTAGATCTTCGGTGGGGTATTATCGACGCCGATCGAATAATCGCCTAACTTTTTCGTATAAGCTGTAAAGATAGTTCCTTTTTTGTGTGTTTTAACGTAGGATTTACTTCCATTGGGTGCCACTTGAGCGATATACGCCTTGTTCAGGTCTGCATCACTTAGTCCAAAACTACTTACATCGAGGGTCAGTGTCATATTTTTAAACGCTGCAACTTCATCTTTATGCAGGGTAACTTTTTTATCGTTGACATCGAACACAAAAGTAAAGTCTTGGTAAAAGGCATTAGCGGGAATACGCACGGAAGCAAAGTCTTTTTCCGCCAAAAATTCACGTGTTGAAACTAGGTTATACTGATTTTCTGCTGCTACTGCTTTACTTTCTACCACCGTTGCTGAGTCTGCGGCATAGGTGATTGGAATTTCAACAACTGTTTGGTTGCCGTGAAAATCGGAAGCTACTATTTTATAGGTATAACTTGTTCCTGGTTTTACTTCGAGTATTCCTTTTGTGCCTTGATCTACTTTTAGCACAGATAAGGGGTAAGGCTTTTCGAGGAACATTTTTTGTACTTTTTCTTTGGTTTTTTTATTGCGTCCGTAGTCGACTAGGGCATTGACGAAGCCCGATTCACTGAAGGAAAAAGTATCAAATTGATAGCTAAAGCTCGGTTTGCCATTGACAAAAGTTTCCAACTTATACACACCGTTTCGATTGCTATTGTTATTTGCCGTATCGTACATATCAATTCCAAAGCTAATTTGTCCACTAGCGGTGATTGGATCTGCGGTGAGGATACCGTTGATTGTCTTATAAGTCAATGCTATGGGGTTCTTAGACTTATTGATTAGGGCGTCGTTTGAAATGGGATAGGCATAGATCGAATTAATCGTAGGGGCTTCTGTATCCTTCAACATTTCTTTCATTCCCCAGCTCAGGGGATTGATGATGGCTTGTGATTTTGTATCGCGGAATTCATAGTGTAAATGAGGTCCACCAGATCCTCCTGTATTTCCTGTATAGGCAATGATATCGCCTTTTTTAACGGGAATTTCATTTCGTTTAGGAAACAGTTCTATTTCAAAAACGCGTTGTTTGTAATGTGTATCGAAAACGCGTTGGGCAATCGCTCCTTCATAGGCACTAAGATGACCATATACAGTTGTCATACCGTTGGGATGATCGATATACAAAGCCTTGCCATAGCCCCATGTAGACACTTTTATGCGTGAGACATAACCATCAGCAGGTGCATAAACTGGTAAACCAATGCGTTGTTGTGTTTTAATGTCGATTCCCGCATGAAAATGACTTCCCCTGAGTTCGCCGAAATTCCCAGAGGCATTGATCGGTATATTCAACGGATTGGCAAATTCTATAGTTGGAGCTTGTCCAAAAGCAACAAAAGCAGAGAAAATAAAAACTCCAGTTAAACTCTTTTTCATTTTTTATAATTTATTGCTAAAATAAAGAATAATCTAAAATTAGAGAACCCTTTTGCAAATCCTTTTGGGTGTTGTTTTTGCAATTTGAAAAAACGAGATCGAATATTTGGTGCGCTACATTTACGATTGTACTGTCGTGTATATCGGTATATTTGCGAAACGATACTAAAAGCGGGTTGATTTCGTAAATTATACGATAGTAAGACAGTAAATAAATGCATCAGCTAGTTATTAATCAATTTCCTCGCTGTTCACGCGAACTTTTAGCAGAAAATATTTTAAAATCTAAATACAAATTGTAACTTTGTAAAAGAATAGTGAATATTTATTTTGCAACATGAGTGAACTAACGGACATAATTAATGCTTTGGAAGTAAAGTTTGCGAAACTTGTACAAAGATTAGATCAGTTGGAAGCGGAGAACAATAGGCTACAACAACATTTGATCGAGGCGCAGCAAGAAATTCTACAAAATGAGACGCAATTAGACGACATTTACAAGAAGTATGAATCTCTGCAGTTAGCCAATTCACTATTGGGCAGTGACGAAGGAAGAAAAGATACGAAACTCAAGATAAATTCATTGATAAGAGAGATTGACAATTGTATCGCTCAACTCAGTAAATAAAGCTAGCAATGAGTCAAAATGAACAACTAAAAATCAAGATATCGATAGCTGATCGAGTATACCCCTTAACGGTAACGTATGCTCAGGAGGAAGCTTTGCGCTCGGCGTCAAAGAAGATTGACATCATGATCACGCAGTTTGAGGAGAGCTATGCAGTACGAGATAAGCAGGATGTTTTGGCGATGTGTGCCTTACAATTAGCTTCACAGACTGAGCAAAAGACAATTGACAAATCTGAGAATTACAATAAAGCTGTTGATCGACTAGTTCGATTAGACGAGGCATTGGATCGTATACTTTCTAAATAGAAACACGTTCTTATTTAAAGGAAAAACTAAAAAAAGACACTGCTCACATTAGTAAACCGTTTTGATAAACTCAACACTAACAAATTAAAATGGGTGAATCATTGCTACTAAAGCACGCTGCATTTATGCAGATCCTTGAACAGCAAGCTAACCCAAAACTTGTTTAAATCAGAGTTTATGCAACTCTACTGATGTGGGCTTTTTTTATATAATTATAAAACACATATGGATATACTATTTATTGTTGGAGGAGTTTTAGTAGGTGCAAGCATTGGTTTTGCAATTGCAAAATACCTGGAAAAAAACCATGCTTCTTCTATTTTACAAAACGCTAATAATGAAGCTAAAACCCTTATACGCGACGCAAAAACGGAAGGAGAGTCAATCAAAAAAGAAAAGATTCTTCAAGCAAAGGAGAAGTTTATTGAGCTAAAGGCGGAACACGAGCAAGTAATTTTGTCTCGCGACAAGAAGATGGCAGAAGCTGAAAAGAGAACGAGAGACAAAGAATCACAAATTTCAAATGAACTTTCAAAAGCGAAGAAAGCCGCGGAAGAGAGTGAAAAGATCATCAAAGATTACGAGGCGAAATTAGAGCACGTAGAGAAGAAACAAGAAGAAGTTGATCGCTTGCACCGTACACAGGTTGAGCAATTAGAGATTATATCTGGTTTAACTGCAGAAGAGGCAAAGAACCAAATCATTGAAAGTTTAAAAACAGAAGCAAAAGCAGATGCGATGTCTTATATTCAAGACACCATTGAAGAAGCGAAGTTAACGGCTCAACAAGAAGCAAAAAAGATCATTATCAATACGATTCAACGCGTAGGAACAGAAGAAGCAGTAGAAAACTGTGTATCGGTATTCAACATTGAGTCAGATGATGTAAAAGGTAGAATTATTGGTCGTGAAGGTCGCAATATCCGTGCAATTGAGGCTGCAACAGGAGTAGAAATTATCGTAGATGATACGCCAGAGGCTATTATTTTATCGTGTTTTGATCCAGTTAGACGAGAGATTGCTCGTTTATCGCTTCACCGCTTAGTTACGGATGGACGTAT
Source organism: Myroides sp. DF42-4-2 (assembly GCF_030326445.1). Taxonomy (NCBI): domain Bacteria; kingdom Pseudomonadati; phylum Bacteroidota; class Flavobacteriia; order Flavobacteriales; family Flavobacteriaceae; genus Myroides; species Myroides sp. DF42-4-2. The sequence goes on along the minus strand of NZ_JACAKI010000017.1, from coordinate 38,957 downwards.
TCACCCTGCTCGTATTGAAGAAGTTGTTGCTAAAACAACCAAACAAATCGAAGAGGAAATTATCGAAATTGGAAAGAGAACTGTTATCGATTTGGGTATTCACGGTTTGCACCCTGAATTAATCAAAATCGTTGGACGTATGAAATACAGATCGTCTTACGGTCAAAACTTATTACAACACTCGCGTGAAGTTGCTAAATTATGTGGTTTAATGGCTGCAGAGTTAGGACTAAATGTGAAATTAGCGAAACGCGCAGGATTATTACACGATATTGGTAAAGTGCCAGAAACAGAAAGCGAATTACCACACGCAATCCTAGGTATGCAATGGGCAGAGAAATTTGGAGAGAAACCAGAAGTTTGCAATGCCATTGGTGCTCACCACGATGAAATCGAGATGACAACCTTAATTGCGCCAATCATTCAAGTTTGTGATGCTATTTCAGGAGCAAGACCAGGAGCAAGAAGACAAGTACTAGATTCTTACATCCAACGTCTGAAAGACCTTGAGGGAATTGCAAATGAATTTGGAGGAGTTAAGAATTCTTACGCGATTCAAGCCGGTAGAGAATTGCGAGTAATCGTTGAGAGTGAGAAAGTATCGGATGAAATGGCAGCAACGCTATCTTTCGATATCTCGCAAAAAATTCAGACTGAAATGACCTATCCAGGTCAAGTTAAGATTACCGTTATTAGAGAAACAAGAGCTATTAACATAGCTAAATAAGATAACATCACCCACAAAAAAAGCGAAAGATTCCTCTTTCGCTTTTTTTGTGGCTATACAGTAAAGAAAGTTTACATTATCCCCTACTCCTTGGGTGATAGGTATCCATAACATTTTTCAATTTTTCTCTACTGATATGGGTATAAATTTCGGTTGTTAAGATGGATTCATGTCCTAACATCAGTTGAATCATGCGAATATCGGCTCCATTTTCAAGTAGATAGGTCGCAAAAGAGTGACGGAAACTATGAGGGCTCACATTTTTTTTAATATCCGCCTCTTTTGCTGCTTGTTTTACGATGGTAAAAATCATCGCTCGGGTTAAGCGTCCGCCTCTCCTATTTAAAAACACAATGTCCACATCATCTTTTTTGACCTGCATATGATTGCGAATGCTGGTCTTATACAAGGTGACCCATTGCATGGTTTCCGGGTCAATTGGCACAAAACGGTGTTTACTACCCTTACCAATTACACGGATAAATCCCTCTTCAAAGAACAAATCACTGAGACGTAGGTTAACCAATTCACTAACGCGCAATCCACAGCTGTACAAGAGTTCAAGCATCACTTTGTTTCGATACCCCTCATTCGTGGAGAGGTCTAAGGTTGCAATTAATGCATCAATCTCCTCAACAGCGAGCACCTCTGGAAGTTTTCGACCTAATTTGGGGATTTCCAACAGATCTGTTGGCGATTTTTCAATTTGTCCATCGATAATCAAAAAGGTAAAAAAACTTTTTAATCCAGAAATGATACGTGCTTGAGAGGTAGGTGCTAACACAGTTGACAGCTGGTATACAAATTCATTGATTAGTTCTGCACTGACCTCTTTTGGAGGAACTTCTATCTCGTTATGCGCTAAGAAATGGACAAATTTCAGCAAATCCAATTCGTAGCTGTCGATGGAATTTTCAGCCAACCCGCGCTCTAATTTCAGGTAATGCATATACGCTTGAATGGTCTTTTGCCAAGTGTTTGCGATCATTTTTACTTTTTTCGTTTAGGTCAAAGATAAAAAAAAGAGCTTCAGTGTTGAAGCTCTTTCTTGTATTCTACGATATAACGGTTTCTGATTAGAATTTGTAAACTAATCCGAATGTAGCATTATCAAAGAAGTTATTGAAAACATTTAGGTTTGCTTCAGTTTCAGAAATTGAACCTACTTTGTTTCCATCAGTTTTCATGTCGTAGTTTTTGTAGCTAAACACATTTCCTAAAGCAAATGTAACAGCTAATTTCTCAGTCACGAAATAGTTGAAACCTAAATCAATTCCTGCTGCAATACCAGTTTCTTTGTATTTCATGTCAGAAACTTTTCCTTCTTGGTATCCAACACCAACTTCAGCATATGTTTTGAAACGGTTACCTAATTCTAAGAAGTAGTAACGCGCGAATGCACCTGCATACAACGTAGTTCCAGTAATGTCAGTTCCTATTACATCAGATCCTACGTTTGCTTTTCCAAAACCTAAAGAAGCTCCTACAGCTACTTTATCGCTTAAGAAATAACCAATTTTTGGATTGAAGTTATAATGTGTATTTTTAACTTTAACTCCTGTTTTAGAATCTTTCTCTACTTGATCTTTAATTTGGAAGCTTCCTTCGATCATTACGTTTCCTTCTTGGAATCCAAATGTAGGTTTTTCTTTTTCTTGTGCGTTAGCTGTAAAACCAAATGCAGCAACAGCTACTAACGATAGTACTAATTTTTTCATATACATTAATTTTTTTACTATTAACAGAGACGAAATTACAGCATCTCGTCACAATACGACGTTTATTTAATAAAAATATAACACTAAGGAAACATTAAAAATTTAATTTTTTAACATGGCATTGTAAATCAATCAGTTATTATACCGTTAGTAATAGTTAACATTTAGTTAATTCCTGATAAAAACACAACAAACATCTTTTAAAAAACTTAACAAGCTAAAAATGAGGGGAAACTAAATGCAGTGCTACGTCAAATATTAGGCTAGGTTTGTCTAAACAACCTTAATATTAAATATATTTGTTCTACAGTAGTACAAAATTTAAAACATGAAAATATTAATTCTCAATGGGCCTAACCTAAATTTACTAGGTAAACGCGAGCCATCGATTTATGGTGACACTAGTTTTGAAGAATATTTTGAGCAATTAAAAGCTATGTTTCCTGCCTTGGAGTTGGACTATTTTCAATCCAATAGCGAAGGAATACTTCTTGATAAAATACATGAAGTAGGTTTCAGCTATAGTGGGATTGTCATCAATGCAGGGGCATATACCCATACGTCGATTGCATTAAGAGATGCGATTGCGGCAATTAGCACACCTGTAATTGAAGTGCATATTTCCAATACACACGGACGAGAAGATTTTCGCAAAGAGTCTAAATTAGCTGCTGTTTGTCGCGGGGTTATTTTAGGATTTGGTCTAAAAAGTTACGAACTAGCGCTTAGGGCTTTTCACGATTAATGAATATACTTGTAAAAAAAAATCCTTTATACTTGTTACTCCTCTTAGTATTCCTATTAGGAGTTTTGGGTTATGGACAGACGATTACAGGAAGAATTACTACAGAAAACCATAAACCGATAGGTCAGGTGTTGGTTTTTATACCTGGTACCAATCACCATACGCAAACAGATGAAGCTGGTTTTTTTACAATTAATTGGGATTCGAAAGCGCCTATTTACATTCAAAAAGAAGGCTATGAGAACCAAAAAATTAAGTACAAGAATCAAACAGATGGTTGGGCTATACATTTACTTCCCCTAGATAAGCGCAACATTCTATATACCGAACAACAAGATGAATATGCGTCTTATTTACTTTCCTTGGTTTACGCGCATTTTTCACAGCGCACCAACAACTACCAAGCGTCGTATTATGCCAAAGGAGATCTTCAATTAAACACCCAACGCTCTTCTTATTTAGGTCAAAAAAGAAAGGATTTAGATCCTGCCTTAGACATTGATAGCGAACAAATAGGTAATTTTATTTACCTCAGTGAAATTGCATCTGATTTGGATTATCGCGATAAACTTCTTAGTAAGGAAACAGTTCACGCATTACAAGAGAGAGGAAATTCCAAAGATCTTTTATTTTTAACGGGGACAGACAATGATTTTAATATTTTTAGTTCTGAGGTATCGAAACGGATCAATGTAATTTCTCCCCTCCTTCCCTATGCTAATACCTACTATTTTTTTGATATTATCTCGGAGGAACAGGTGGGTGAGGAAACGTTATACCGCATTTACTTCTCGCCAAAACGCGATCGGGAGCCAATTATGGAGGGTTATATTGAATTTACTAGTAAGAACTGGCAAGTACTCTCTTTTTACGCCAAAATGAAGGGAAATAATGTAAATGTAAAGAACATCAACAACCTGCAGATCAAGCAAACCTATACGTATTCTCCTTCGATTGACGCCCATGTAAAAGCGTCCCAAACGTTGGTTTTTGACGGAAAATTCATTGTTTTTGACTTCATTGGTAAATTTGAAAGTAGTTTTTCACATTATACAGAAAAACCTGCCCAATTAATGGAAAACAAAACCAATGAATATTTGACCTTTACCAAAGATTACAATCTTGATGAAGACCAAAAACTAGCGTCTATTCGCCCCTTTAGTTTAATGGAAAGCGAAAAGAAATACTTCGATCAAAAATCGATTTTCTTGACCGATGACACCAAAAGCATATTAGATTCGATTGACAAGAGGACGAATAACTTTACGGTATTCAAGTTAATTAAGGGGTATAAATACGTCAACTCCTATAAAAACACAACCTACAGCTATCACGGTTTGCTTTCTACTTTTGCTTTTAATGCAGTACAAGGATTTAATATCACCTCGGGGCTAGACTATACTAAATTGCGTCCTGATAATGCGGCAACCTCCTATGGGGTGAATGTCAGCTATGGGTTTAGTGAAAACAAGTTTCGCTTTTCGGGCTATGCTTCTCATGTGTTTAATCAACAGAATTACAGCACACTTCGCTTAGAGGCGGGTGAGGCTATTGAGCAATTCAATCAGGATGATCCAATTAAAAAACCTATTAATTCTTTTGCTTCTGCTTGGTTTGGAAAAAACTATGCGAAATACTTTCAAAAAAAGTTCCTCTCTTTAAAGTACAGCCAATACGCTTTCACCAACTTTAAGTTTGAGGCACAATTGGAATACGCCTATCGAAAGAATTTATACAACAATATTCAGAATCCTCCTTTTGTACCTACATTAGACTTCACTTCCAACAATCCCTTAGATCCAACGGATTTTGAATCGCCTTCTTTTAAGCAAAACGAAGTGGTTAAGCTTCAAATGAATGTGCAGGTGGTCTTTGATCAAAAAACGATTAGCTATCCTACTAAAAAGCAATATATTCAACAATCTAAATACCCTATTTTAGAGGTGCACTTGGAGAAAGCACTCAATACAACCGACCGAAACTATAGTTATACTTTTGGATCTATTGGAACGAAATACCAAAATAATATTGGAACGTTTGGGGAGTTGTATACTGGAATATCCATCGGTCAATTCTTTGAGCAAAACAAGATTCCTTTTACAGATTTTAAACACTTTAACGGAAATCAAACTTTTATTGGTTCCTCTCCTATTTACAATAAACAGTTCAACCTACTTCCTTACTACGAGTATAGTACGAATAAATCCTATGTTGAATTTCACATGGAACACGATTTTCGCGGTTTCTTAATCAACAAAATCCCTTTGTTAAACAAGACCAGGTATTCGATTATTGTTGGTTTTCACTTGCTGCATACCCCTGATAAACCTACCTATAAAGAATTTGGTATTGGTTTAAATAACTTTGGTTTTGGTAAGTTTAGACCTTTTAGAATTGATTATTTCACTTCTTTTTCGGATCGTAAAACTACACATGGGGTTGTTTTGGGGGTAAAAATATTGGATTTAATTCAGAAATAATAGAAAGGTTGACAGTTGACTTAGTCAACTGTCGACTATTAACTAAATTTCTTTAATGCTAATTTCACTTGCGTACCCGCTTGTACTTCAACTGGGTGGTTGAAATACAATGCTCTGTTGTTTTTAAATTGAGCATGCACAAGGTATCCATCGCCACAGAAGTAGGATTGTTGAATTTCTACGTCTAGGACTCCTTTTTGTTTAGAGATCATCAATTGATGTGGATAGATGAGTAAAACTTCATCTTCACGGGTGTCAGGTGTAAAGTCGGAGATATAAAGTTCATTGACTTCACCGAAAAGTGTAGCTACGTATTTATCGGATGGAAATTCGTATAAATCTTTTGTATCGCCAAAATCGACAACACGACCTTCTTTGAGTACGATAGTTTCATCGGCAAAACTCAATACATCCATGCTATCATGAGTAGCGACGATACAGGTTATATTGTGTTCTTTTAAATAAGCAAAGATTTTGCGTCTCAAAACGCTTCGACGAGCATAGTCGATATGGCTAAAGGGCTCATCTAACAGCAACACTTCAGGAGCGAGTGCGAGTACTCTGGCGATAGCAACGCGTTGTTGTTGACCGCCACTTAATAATTTAACCTTGACATCTGCGAATGCAGTCATTTCGATTAGTTCAAGTAATTCTGCTATTTTCGCTTGCTTTTTTTCTAGGTTAAAATTCGATAGGTATTTTCCAATATTTTCTGCGACTGTGGTATGCGGCATCAGGTCAAAATCTTGAGCGAGATAGCGCATATTGTCCATTCCAGGAACCAAGTTATAGGCAGGACCGAGTACTTGATTGTTATTCCAAAAAATTTCACCTTGATCGAGGTCGTGTAATCCGTAGATTAATTTAAGCAGGGTACTTTTACCACAGCCACTTTCTCCTAATAAGGCGACGTGTTTTCCTTTTTCAATAACTAAATCAATGGCGTCTATAACGGTATAATTGGCGGTATAACTAAACGATATATTTTTTAATAAAAGCATGACGAGGTTTTAAAGTACAAAGATAAAAATATCTTATCATGCGCTCTATTAAATTCAAATAAAGACACAAAAAATAACCTATAAAAAAGGGATAAGACACAAGTATCTTATCCCTAATCTGTTATGTAGTGAAGGTCAAAGAAGAACAAGGAGAATAAGTTCTAATTTCCTTCGCTTACTGTCACTTTGTTTACTCTTTTGAGGCTAAGTATCGCTCAGCGTCTAAAGCGGCAATACAACCCGATCCAGCAGCAGTGATTGCTTGTCTGTAATCTTTATCTTGCACATCTCCACAAGCAAAAACTCCTTCAACATTTGTTTTACTTGTTTTGCCTGTTGTGATCAAGTATCCCGTTTCATCCATGGTCAATTGTCCTTTGAAGATATCGGTATTGGGTTTATGTCCAATAGCAACGAAAAATCCAGTGGCAGGAATATCTGTTTCCACTCCTGTTTCGTTGTTTTTCACTCTAACACCCGAAACGACATTTCCATCGCCTAATACTTCAACTGTACTAGTATTCATTAGGATGTCAATATTTTCTGTATTGCGCACGCGATCTTCCATAATTCGAGACGATCTAAATTTATCGCTACGCACTAACATGGTTACTTTTTTACAAAGTTTAGATAGGTAGTGTGCTTCTTCACAAGCGGAATCTCCAGCACCTACAATTACTACTTCTTGATTTCTGTAAAAGAATCCATCACAAACAGCACAAGCTGAAACCCCACCACCGAGGTTTAAATAGTGTTGTTCTGAAGGTAAGCCGAGGTATTTAGCAGTTGCACCTGTAGATATAATCACTGTATCTGCGTGTACTTCGGTTGTTTCGTTTACCCAAACTTTTTTTATATCTCCGCTAAGGTCAACTTTAGTAACCCATCCGTCTCTTACATCTGTTCCAAAACGCTTGGCTTGAGCTTCAAGTTGCAACATCATTTCAGGTCCTGTCACACCGTCAGGATATCCAGGGAAGTTTTCTACATCATTTGTTGTTGTTAACTGTCCGCCGGGTTGTAATCCTTGGTATAAAATAGGTGCCATATTTGCTCTAGCTGCATAAATTGCCGCTGTATACCCTGCAGGTCCTGATCCAATAATTAAACACTTTGTTCTTTCTATCGTTGACATAATACTCTTTTTAATAATTATGAAAACAAAAATACCCATTTTCCGCGCTTTTCAAAGTAATTTTATAAAGAAATAACTTATTTCAACATAGGGAAATTCTATTTTATCCGTCGTATTTAGTCCTTGGATTGGGTTGTTTTGTCAGGAGGTAAAGGGCGGGTAGTCGCTTAGGAACTTATACGTCTATCAGCTCCTTCTCTTTCGAGGAAGGAATCTTGTGTTCGTTTAAAGCTCTCATAGCTTCGAAATCCACTGGCAAGAATCATGTCTTCTTGCGTTTTTTTTGTTGCACCTAAAGAGGCTTGTAAACGGAGGTATTCCTGGTATCTACAGTGATTAATATACTGAGAAAAGTTCATTTTATAGGTTGTATTGATAAACTGGGAGAGATAACTTCGATTGGTCATCAGATCATACAGTAAATCTGTAATTTTTAATTGGGGGTTTAAAAACGGTTTTTTTTCGGCGATATATTGTTCAAAAGTATCTTTATTAATGAACAATTCTTTTTCTTTTGTCTTTTTCAATTTATTTGCGGTTATGGTTTCTTCAAGTATATCTTCTGTTCCTAAGGCGAAGTTTTCACAAAAAACATTATAGCAAAGACTGATTGCAAAAAACATAAACAACCCATTAGGCAAGAGTTGGCCAAAAAATAGATGCTGCTTCACAACGGGAACCACGTAGAACACGATAGATCCGGGGAGCAACAAAAAGCCAAGCACAAAAATGGGGTATAACCACAACAGGGAGTCTTGTTCTTCGTTGGAAGAGTAATTGCTAATATTTTTGCGGTATCGAATCAATCGATATAGCGATAAAGTAAGGTAAATGACGTTGTACATGCTTGCTAAAAGGATTGCTTCCTTGGCGACCCAAAAAGAGGGAAATCCCTGCACAGGAAAGTGGATTCCGGCGTGTGGATTACCTTGCTTTGTTTGGAAAAAATAAAGAGAAAGTCCAATAGTAATACAGGTTACATAGTTGAAATAATAAAATTTATCTGCTTTCTTTAATCGGGTTAGCTCAAAGATGAAATGATAAAAAAGGATAGGCATCAACAGAGCGCTTTGAAAATTCAATTCCTTGATATACGATAAACGCACTAGGCTAAAAGCTTCAAAGAAGGTTGTGCTATAAAAAAAGATACTGATGGCGAAAAATGAGATTAGAATAACAATCGCTTTTTTCACTGCCAAGTCACAGGTATTTTTAGCCAGCTTTAATCCCAATAATACAAGGCATAAAAACGTCGAAAATACCGAGGCTGAAAATGAGAGCCCTATAAAAAAATAGTCATAATTCATACCTTGTTCTTCCTTTAAAACCGTTGTCTTTTTTCTGCATTTTTTACAGCTCTCACATAATGTCTATAATCTGAAAATCCTGCCTGAACGACTAGGTGTTCCAGGTTGCTTTCTTTGTCTGTTTTTTGTAGGTATTCCACTTCTTTGATTCTCCATGAATTAATAAACTGGCTTACATTACAATGATAGGTCACGTTAATAAATTTTGAAACATAAGTTCGATTCACGCCAAAGTGATTGACGATTGTTTCTAACCGAAAATTTTTGTCTGTATAGGGTTTACTTTGTGTAAAATACGCTACAATATCGCGTTGCGTCAATAAATTATTTGCGTTATCATTGGCGTGCACAAAGCTAGATTCCAAAACGTCATTACTTTGTGTACCTGTTTGATCTACACTAATAATCTGTCCTGAAGACAATAGAATATTGGTTTTGTAGCTTTGGGGAATTTTTATTCGTTTTTTTTCTTGTAAAAGATTAAATGTCAAAACAATATGTTGAAAAGACATGGTTAAAACGGTTAAAGTATACACCCAAACGCTTTTGTTATTCGATAAAATTAGCACAGAGAAAACGGTTTTCCCCAAGAGTAACAGGTGGATCCAACTGAGTTTTTTCTTTCCACTATGTTCTATTCCCCTTTGGTATTTGTACACGCGAATCCAGAAGAGAAAAGTGTAGTAAGTTATGCATATCCCCATACAGGTACTTAAACTTTTGGACAGGAGGAATTGATGATCTAAGGTGTGAAACCCCTCTGTTCTGGATAAGACATACAAAAAAACATAGGACATAATGCCCAAAAAAATGGCTTGTATGTAATGATAGTAGTTGAATTTCTTTTTCATGGGCGTAAAGAAACTCACGAAATGGTAAAATAAAACTTGAGAAAGGCAAACAAGTAGTAGCATAATAGGCAATAAACTGATCCGAATAGCCTGTGTTTTTTGCGTAAGGTTATCAATAAACCACAACACAATCAACACGCCATAATAACCTCCTAAGGTTCGTAAAATAGGTGTTTCTGCTACGGACAGATTTTTGTAAAATACAACGAGTAGCATGCTCCCACACGTCATAGAAGAAATCATGGGAATGGAAATCAAAATGTACTTTAGTAGCTCCATTACTTTCAAATTTATGTCTCTTGCTTTCTTGTTTGCCTTCCTTTTGCTCTTTTAGTTTCTTGTCTCTATCATTTGATTGCTCCTCCTTCTCTCTTTTTTATTCTTTTTTATATCCTCTTTCACACTTCAACTTCATTAACACATCAAAGAATCTTTCCATTGAAATATTTCAATGACATCCTTTGCGAGAATATCGATAGGCTCTTCTTCTTCTTTTTTAACTTTAAACGTGCTTTTGTCCTTACTTACTTCGATCAGTTTAAAATATTGAAATCCTTTATTTTGTACGAAGAAGACATAGTTTTCATGTTCGACAACTAGGGAATGGTCAATTTTTTTGCAAAAGGCATACATTAATTGGGGTTGCTCTTTTTCTTTTACGAGTGCATACAATTGAATAATTATGTCAAAGTTTGAGCTTTTTGGCAAGTAGATTTGTTTGAGTTTTTGATGCTTAGTCTTGATGCTCAAATAGTATTCCAAGTAATCATCTATGTAGATAATTGGAATATTGGTATAAAATTTTTCAATTGCTTTATTAGGGTAGTTAGAATAAAATAATTCATTCAGATCAATTTGATGTTGTTTACAGACGTCAATAATCTTTGCATAACAAAGTGTATTTCTCTTTTTCCAAGAGGAAATAGTATTGGGTTTAAGCTCAAAAATCTGCGCCAATTGTTTGCTTGATTTTACGCCTAATAACACTTTTAACTTAGTTAACACTTCTATTGCAGAACTGGTGTTTTGATTTTCTTGTAGCACTTTATTTTTCATTATTTAATTGTACATTTATTTATAATAACTTCCATTTTTTAAACTATTTTACCTAGATATTTTATTGGAGCATAAACTATTACACTTTTTTTATTTTTAAAAAATGGATAACAGTTAGTTAGTTTGGGTTATGTTTTAGGGAAGTCACTTTTATTTTACTGTAACAAAGGTTTATTCCGCTTCATTAGTCAAGTCAAAGAAGTTTGGATCAGCTGGTTTTATCTCGATCGACAATCCCTTGAAATAACTGTTGGATTTTTCTATTTATCTCTGAAGACAAAGAAATTACCCCCGTGTAAAATAAGATTGTAAAAGTGTAAAAATGTGAGAGTAAAACCGTATATATGTTTTTACTTATCGTAAATTTTTTAATAAAAAATCAATAAACATTTAAATTTCATTGAATTAAGAAAAAACATTTTGATAAAAAAGCAACAACGAAAGCTTCAAAATTCTTTCTCTTTCACCTAGGCTCTATGCCAAAAAATTGAATGAATTGCCAATTTTGAAGCAGAATTGGTGTTTTGTAACCTTTAAAAATTAGAAACGCGGTAGGTATGCTGTAAAAAAGATACGCATTTGTGCTGTTTTCGATTTTTTTAATAGAAGAAAACAAACCAAGGATAGCTGTAAAAAGAGGCGGTTTTTGGGGGATTAGCCAGATTAAAAAAGGTATTATAACCACATTTTACCTATTTTAAATATCTTTTTTACATGGTAAAAAGAGTCGTCTTCCCGTCTATTTTGGTTTGATTCACCATTATATAAGAGCGAAGACCACACAACATCCATTTTTTTTTAATATCCCTGAGAATAAAACAAAAAAAGAAGAGTAAACCTCTTCTTTTTTAAAAAATTACAGTGCTATATTTGGTACTCCTTTTTTGGTCATCACTAGATTGTGTTCAAAATATGCTTTATTCATCTCTTCTTGAGTATGCTGAGTTTGTTTAATTAGCACGACAAATAATTGACAATATGATAGACTTCTACAATTTCTTTGGCATTGACCCAACTCAATTCTTCTGTTTCTTTGTAAAGACTAATTCTATTGTTCTTTTTATCTACTTCCACCACATTATATTTTTGGAATCCTTTGTTCTTCAATAGGAATACATAGTTTTCGCCCATGGTTATGTCGGCAAATTGCACTTTTTTACAAAAGGCATAGACTAATTTTGCATTGACTTGGTCTTTCAGGGTTGTATACAGCTGTATAACAATTTCAAAGCCTACTTGTTTAGGCACGTAAATTTGTTTTAATTTTTTGGGTTTTGCATGCATGCTCAAATAATACTCCAAATAATCTTCAATATAAATAATGGGGATATTTCGATAACTTTTATCAATAGATAGATTTTGATAATCGCTAAAAAATAATTCATTCAAATCAATATTAAAGTGATGACAAACTTCAATAACCTTGGCGTAGGACATTGTATTTCTCTTTTTCCAAGACGAAATTGTATTGGGTTTCAAATCAAAAATTTCAGCTAATTCTTTCGCTGTTCTTACCCCTAACAACACTTTTAATCTGGTTAAAACTTCAGAAGACGAAGTTTGAATCACATTTTCTTGTAAAGCTATTTTTCTCATAGTATTCTTTTTTTTAAAGCAATCCACTAAAAATGATAGAACTCAATTCAAGTAAATTGGATAGCTGCCTTATTATAATTAGTATTAGTGACGAGCATGTGTAGTTTTGTTTGTCGTTTGGATCAATTTACATTTCTCATTTTTTTATTTGTTTATATTATTTATTAGGAGTTTTTGTTTTTAAATTCGTATTTGCTGTGGTATTTCTGTGGATTAAAAAAGAAGTATGCCCACAAAAGAATGGGCAATACTTCTAGGAAACAACAGATTTACTGTGCACAACCTCTTCTATATGATCAAGCATTTTATTGCTCAAGAACAATGCATTTCTTTTATTTTAGAAAGAGTTTTATCAAGGCGTATTTTTTTCGCTCCTACCTGCTTAAACAGATGGTAAACAACAATCAATGTTCATCACAGGAGAGTGAATATTTTGCTATTCGGGATCAGAATCTATCAAAAACAAGACAGTAACACGAGGGTTTTAAAAATTCTTTTACTCTATACAAATCAATTGGACTACATAAAAAGGTAGATCAACTTTTTTTCATTCTTAATTCGCGTTACTGTTTGTTTTTAAATTTTTGACCCTAAAGCGTCTTTCTATACTAGTTAATCTTGGCATTTTTTTAGGTATTCAAAAGGAGTGCATCCTAAAACATGTTTAAAACTTTTAAAAAAAGATGTTTTTGAGTTAAATGCACTTTCTAAGAATAGGTCATTGACGCTTAATTTATCTTTATTATTGGAGTCGTTAATGTATTGCACCACATGATCAATTCTCAGCTTATTAATGTATTCTCGAAAGTTCATTCGGTGAACAACATTAAAATATTGTGCTAAATAATAGCGCGATATTTTAGTTTGAGCGGCTAGATTAGTCATTTTGAAATTGGCATCTAAAAAAGCTTTGTTTTCGATAATAATGTCCTTGACTTTAATATTGCACCGTTGTAGAACGATTTCGTTCAATTTTGTTTGCTCATACTTTGGTTGGTTCACATCAGCATCATCCATCAGATAGGCATCGTCCTCCCATTTTTCATCCTCTTCATTTTCTTCTCCTTGCTCATGGATGTTTATTATTGTTTTGTTTTCCCTATTTTTTCTCAAAAAAGCGAGCGAAACATAGAGCAGCAATAAAAATAGCAGTCCAGACGATTTTACATCTTGAGAAATCCAGAAAAAGAGTAAGACTAAAACACTACTGATGCTCAAATGCAACCACCTACCTATTTCTTGTTTTCTTGTAGGAGGCCCCTCGGTTTCATGACTTAGTTTTACTATCTTCCTTCCTATGCTTATTCCGTAATACACAAAAGACAGGACTACTACTCCGCCAATACCTTCAAAAATATAGGGCCAATCGGCGTTGATGAAGGCGATGAATATTCCACAAATGAAAATACACATCATGCTATAGAAGTCCCCCAGGTATTTATTGTATTTCACTTCTCGTTCCCTTGCGTCCCAGGTGGATATAATCAAATTGAGATACGGCCCATAAAATAGAAACATCAAGATCCAGATTGGAAAGTGATCCAAATTGTTCACGAGTATATCTTCATAAATGACTAAAACCAGTTGGATAAGAACAAAATAACTAAACCAAGTCAGTGTTCTATACCCTATTCGTTTGCTATGGGATACTTGCTTAAAACAAGCGGTCAGTACTTCATAAAAAACGATTGGTACTAATAGAATAAGAAATAAATTTTGTAAGGGCATAATAATCAGGATTAAGGACAACTCAACTTTGCTTCTTAACTTAACTATTTAAGTTTATAAACATCATTACCTTATACTACATTATCTCGTAAAAATTCTCAAACAGTTTTATGCTACATCGTCAAAAAAATCAACTGATAATTTCATATAAAATATACACATCTCAATAAGAAAAAGGGAGAAAGATTTGAAAGACTACTTCAAAGCAAACGAGTACTAGTGGCTGATTTATTTCTCACAAAATAGTCAACCAAAAGTTGTGCCATCTCGAGTAGAAAGCGGTAAATAATTCGCATTTAGCCCTCTATTTTTAGGTGTGTCTTTTTCACTTTCTTTTGGTAAAGAAAGCTCCTAGTCTAGGAGCTCTCTAAACTTCAGCTGTTGGTTTTACATCCTACAGCAGGATGATTTAAAAAAAATTGCTTATTCTTCTATCTTTATTTTGCTAAGACAATAAATTCGCTTCGTCTATTTTCTTGGTGTTCGGTATCGCTACAGCGAACGCCATTGCTGCAACGGTTTAGTAATTGGGTTTCTCCATAACCACGTCCTAGTAGACGATCCGGATCAATTCCTTGCATAATCATCCATTGAATGGTTGACTTGGCGCGGCGATCGGATAAGCTTAAGTTGTAGGCGTCTTTTCCTTTACTATCGGTATGAGAGCGAACATCTACCTTTAAACTTGGGTATTTCTTCATCAATTCCACCACTTTCATCAACTCAATAGAAGCATCATAGCGGATGTCTGCCTTATCAAAATCAAAGTATATTGGTTTTAGGTTTAACTTTTTGAACAAATCGTCATTAACTTCAATAGGGATTTCAGGGAGTTCAAGCCCGATATCGACAGTCTTTATGCCTGGGACATCATTACTATTAAACACAACTTCTGCCGTATTATAGGATATAGCTTCTGCTCGAAGGCGCGATTTAATTCCACAATCCAGCAAGGACGTTATGTAATACCCTTTGTTATTGGTGCGCAACGTATCAGTTTTCTGATATACCGCATCGGAAATCACAACAGTAGCGTTGGGAATTGGCAATTTAGTTTGCTTGTCGTAGACGGTTCCTTGTATAGTTTGTTTACACGGTTTCTCTACCCAAAAGTAGATATCATCACCTCCTTTGCCTTCTGGTCGATTAGAGCTGACAAACCCTTTGTTTTCTTTGGGATCTATATAGAAGCTAAAATCGTCTAGTGAACTGTTTATAGGTTCTCCCATATTCACGATGGGTCCCAAACTTCCGTCTGGATAAATACGCGACACAAAAACATCCAATCCACCAAGTCCGGGATGACCATCAGAGGAAAAATACAGCTGGTTATCGGAGGAAATAAACGGAAAACTCTCTCTTCCTTCTGTATTGATTGTTTTTCCAAGGTTTTCCACAGGGCCATAGCTGCCATTTTCATAGCGTGCCATGCGGTATAAATCCGATTGTCCAATGCTTCCCTTGCGGTCTGAGGCGAAGTACAACCACTTTCCATCGGGAGTTAAAGCGGGATGGGCGGTATTAAAATCATCCGAATTGATCGGTAATTCTTCCACCTGTCCCCACTGCCCATCCGCTTGCTTTATTGCTTTGTATATTTTCAGTAAAGAGGTATGTGCTTTATTTTGCTTGCTTTTCCCATTGCTCTTGACATTGTTACGCGTAAAATACATCGTCTTTCCATCAGCAGTGAATACGGCTGTTGCCTCATTAATACTGGTATTCTCCATGGGTAAACGCACAGGTTCTCCAATGCCCTCATTATTGATTTGGGCACTGTACAAACTCGTATAGCTTTCATTGGTCCAGGAGTGAATATCACTTTGTGTTTTAGCGGCGGTTGCTCTTGCAGAGGTAAAAACAAAGCTATTCCCCACAATGGTTCCCCCATAGTCCGAATACTCGCTGTTTAACCCCAATGCGGTGATCTCATAGCGATCTGAATTGCGTGCGATCTGATTGACGTAATCGCGATTCTTGTTGTACAAGGCTGCGCGAGAGTCTCCGCCCTCCAACTTGTAAAACTGATCCATCAAATCTTGTGATTTCCCGTAGTTCTTTTGACTTTTAAGGGTTTGCGCATAACGGTAGTAATATTCAGAAGGTACAAGTGCGATATTTTTGTCCTTGTAGTCCCCTTCAAAAAGTTCGCTATACCACTGATGGGCTTCGGTTAGCTTTCCATTGAAGTAATACGCATCTCCTAGGTTCTGTAAAAGGGAGGTATTGACATAACCTTGATTAGCCAAATTTTCGTAAATTTCAATGGCATTGGCATAGGCCAAGCGATCAAAGTTTTTATCTGCTTGTTTTTCTTTGCGGATCTGAGCATGACTGAGTGTAACACCAACGATCAACAAAAGTGCGACAAGGCTTACTTGATATACTATTTTTTTCATCATATTCAACTTTAAAAGAACCTAGGCGCGGTTACGCGCTTAAAGCTGTTTAACAAATTAAAGCGCAGGAAAATCTCATGGGATCCGGAGTTGTAACGAGACAGCTTACTGGTTTCGGCATCATAACTATAGCCGATCATCATATTGTCTGTTACTTGAAAACCAACCAATCCACTCACTGCAGCATCCCAGCGGTAAGCCGCTCCGAAAGTAAACTTCTCTCTAAACATAACATTCGCACTCAAGTCTACCTGAAGCGGCGATCCTTCAACCATCTTAACCATGGCCGCTGGTTTTAATTTCAAATTATAACTCAGGTCAAACACATAGCCTCCGGTTACATACAGGTGCATGCGTTGAGCTAGGGTATTGACAGCATTGTCGTCATAGCGGGTTTGGGTAAACAAATTAGGCGCTGATACACCCACATAGGCTTTCTCTGAGTATAAAAACATACCCACTCCAAGGTTCCCACTAAAGGCGTTCTCTACGTTGTTGGCTACTACGGGATCGCTCTGTTCATAAATGCTCAGCTTGCTGTAATCCACATTCAACAAATTACCCGATCCCTTTAATCCAAAGGCCAATTTATACTCACTATTCAGATCAATCCCATAGGACAGATCTACTGATAGGGTATTTTCATCCATCGCACCTAGGCGGTCATTGATGAAATTTACTCCCAAACCTAAGCCTGAGCGTCCCAAGGGAGTGTCTGCCGCTAAAGTGGCTGTTTTAGGAGCTCCATCCAAACCCACCCATTGGGTGCGATACAATCCAAAAAGGTTCAATCCCTCTGAACTTCCTGCATAGGCAGGGTTTATTCGGGTGTGATTGTACATATAATGGGTGTATTGAGGATCTTGTTGGGCATGCGTAAGGCTGGGGAAGCAACCTAGTACCACTAGGCTGATCCCAAAATATATCTTATTCTTTTTCACGATAAGCTAGGTTTTAATTCGTCTCTAAATGTAGGTAGCCCGATTTTTTAATCGTACGAGAGCCGTGTTTGTCGCTCTTCTCATAGGTCAAAATGTAATAGTAGGTCCCACTAGGTAATTGCTCCTTTTTATTTAGCGTTGTACGACCTTCGGAATAACCACGAAATACATTGTCGGAACTGCCATAACCCGTAGTTTCAAATACTTTAACGCCCCAACGGTTGTAGATCTCTACGCGATTGTTTGGATAGCGGTGTAAGTTGTCGATCAGGAAAAAGTCGTTCTTCCCATCTCCATCAGGGGTAACTAAATTGTACACCACTAAATCTTTATCTGCCAGGCGGAGGTCTACCTTGGCCAAGGTGAAATAGCCATAGTCCGTTAAACGAGCGGGGGTAGTAATTTCTTTGGTATCAACTGATACGACACCGCCTTGGTCCACCCAACGTTCTTCTTTCTCATCCCAACGCACAATGTGGAGGTTCTCTTCAGGATTGTCTAAGAGGTCAGCCGTGGTGGTGCGCTCATCCCAACTCAAGGTCAACATAATAGCTCCACTGCTATTGGTCGGTTTTTCTACCTTCCAATACTCCGTCGTATTCAGCTTGATAATGGAGGTACTTGTCTCGGCGTGACTCTTAAAAAATTGGTGATCCCAGGAGATATACTTGCTTTGGTAGATGTCTTTTTCATTGGGTGGAGATGAAATACGCGCTGGGCGATATACTCCTTTATCCCCAATGGGAAAGACAAAGGCATCTTTGCCGATTTTCTCTACATAGCCATCTGCATGACTCGTATCTGAAGGGTTTAGCGCCTTTGCTCCAGCGTGAAACGTCAACATACCCGCTAGGGAATCGACTTGTACTATACCGTCTTGAAAATCAACACTCCCTTTGATGTTCATCTCGTTTTTTAAATCAAAGCCCATCACTGGGGTTGGATTATTTAGGGTAACGCGATAAAATTCAGAAGGTTGAGTACCAGAAATCAGCTGAGCACCGCCTTGACCCTCTTCGGAAGGCGTGAATACAGCATGCCCACTAGTGGATCCTGTACTGGGATAATATAAATTATCGTTGTTGAAATTGCTGTAATAATAGGTGGAACCATCCGTTTGAACAACACCCGTTGGCGTATTGTCAAAGTCGTAAGTTGTACTAACCACAGCCTCTTTGCCGATCGTTAGCGTACCTTGATTAACTAGGGCGTTTTGATAAGGAGCCTGCCCAAAAATGGGCAAAACTCCAACCAAAAAACACACAAATACATGTATCCTTTTTTTCATAACTTTATTTTTTATTTAGATTTTAGCGCTATTTGAGCAATTCCTTCTACATCACTTAACTAGTCTGAGTGAACGCTTGCCAATCCATGGATCATCATCTCTGCCTACGGGACAAATCTAAAGGACAAAAAAGTTAAAAAAAGAATCAAAAAGCAGGAAAAACAATCAAGAATGTAATTAAACATCTATTAACAATTAAAAAAAAGAGGATCTGTGATTTATTTTTAAAAAAATATATTCCAAAAAATTAAATAAATCAGTTCGTTTTAAAAATAAGTGAGTATATCACTTTATTTGTTCACATTTTTTACTTGTGTTTTAGATAAATAACACAACTACAAAAACGATGGTTAATTGGATTATCTTGCTATTTAACTTCCATAGGGTTTCAAAAAGCAGATAAACGCATTGATTTTTTTGTCTATTTAGCTCGTTTAGGTTGTAAAAGAGCGTATAAAAACACAAGAAATGAGTATTGTATGCGAAGGTTAAACGAAATAGATTTAGAAAATAACACGAGTACAGCACCCATATAAACTAAGAAGCTTGCCCAATTCCATGGGCAAGACTTCAATCAAAAAAACACAAATACTCGAATGTATTTCTCTTATATATTGTATCAGCGACTCTAGTTAGTGCTGTTTTTATTGTGGTAATAAGCTAATGACAGCACAAAAAACAACGCTGTACGAGAACTCATTTGCTCGCCTTATATAATTTATGCTTCTTCCTTCCTCTTCTTTTTAATTCTCCTTAGTTTGCTATTACCTTTCAGCTCTACTAGTTCAGATCAGGTACAACTTACTCTTTTAAAGGAATGAGCGGAAGAACAACTGTATTTTGATAAGTCAAAGCTACTGGACTTAAAAGTTAATTACTGCATCAAAAAGCAATTAAAACACAGGAATAGGAAGGATGAAACGCAGTTTTAACGTTTTAAAACAAGACGATTATTTATTGAAAAATAAAGGACTGAGCGCTGCGATACCCTTATACAAATAAAAAAAATAACACCCTAATTTTAAGCCAGTTAGAAAAATCAATTTACGTCTAGTATTTTCCTATTATCACAAGGGCATCACTTTTGTTTTACTCAACAGGTAGGTGTATTTCTATTTTTCTGTTTTTCTTAGGACCAATCATATCCATACGTAGGGCAATGACACCTCATTTTGGGAAATCGCTACAAAAATATCAAGAGTCTTTTTCGCTTGCTTTCACTTCTCTGTGTACTATCTCTTTTTCCCTGCTAACGCATGTCCAATAGTCTTCCTTTCTCCTGGGACTAATACGGTTCTATCACACTAAAATTCTCCAAAAAAAAAATAGATTCCTCAGCATAAAAGAATCTATTTTTTTGACTAGTTTATATGAACACTTCTTCATGCAACTCACTTTTCTTGTAGTAGGCGCTTTTTGAAGGTAAATACCCTTTCCTATATGTTTCTTAATCATTCAAGAGTTCGGATGGAGGAAAACCATAGAAATATACAAAGGCACGATAAAATGACAATCGAGTATTAAACCCGCAAACAACAGTTAATTCTTCGACAGTAATATCTTTTTCTTTCTCGCGAATAACATTGATTGCATATTCTACTTTCAATCGATTGATGTATTGTTTAAAACTCGATGACTCTGATTTTTTAAAATAGTCGTGCAACTTATTCTTATCGATTTGCGTAAGTTCGGCTACTTTAAACAAGGTTAGGTTATTGTCGAGAAAAAGTCCAGTTTCAATAACTTTTGTAAAAAGTGCTTGTTTAACTAGCGTAGGATCCAAAAATGTTTCTTCGGGTCGAGCTCCTCCTTTTACTGTTTCCTTTTTCGCTCCTCTTTGAGCTTGTTCTGCGTTTCTTGTAATGGTTACATTTGTTCCCTGAAAATACTTCCATTTTAGCTTTTTTGAAGCTGTAGGTTGACTTTGTTTATTTTGCTGAACAAAATTTACTACTTCGTTACCACAGGCGTATATGCATACACCTAAACTAAATAGAGAAAAAATGAAATCGCTACAATTTAGCGCTTCACCGCCTTTGAGCAAGGCACTACTAAAGAAAAAGAGAGAGACAAACAACAGAACAACATAAAACAAAATGGCTGCTGCTTGATTTTTGGTGTGCCCTTTGTCATTGATATAGTTCAAATAACCGTAGCTACCAAAGCCCAGGGTGATAAAAATACTCAAGGCAAGCAGGGCCGCTTTAAACTGATTGACATTTTTAGGATAAAAATAGGAGCTATAGCCATAAGCAAGGAGTAGAACGAACAATAGGCCTGCAACAGCGACATAATACCTCCATGATCGTCTCTTTTCAACGGTCAACAACAAGAGAAAAGGACCACTCAAACAACTAAAAAGGATACCTAAAGACAAGTCAGGAGTAAATTCAAACAGAGATGCCCCATAGACTAGCAAGGAAAAAAATGCAAGAAAACTACTGATAACCAGAAGATTAATACTTAATATAGTTTTATTCTTTTGGAGAAAAAACATCAAAGTATGTCCCATAAAACCTAAAACAACAAAAAAAATCACGTTCATAATTTAAAAAAGGATAAATCGTATTCTTTATAATTGCCATCCAATAAGCAAGACCAAATAGGGCTTTTACACCTATTTTTTGCTTTACAATAAGCGTATTATTATGATCATGGTCCTTTAGCCAGGTATCATAAATATTTTGACGTTTATATCACAAACATTCACTGTTTACAAAGGCAGTGAAAGGACCTCATTTATTTCCTACTCTTGCCCCCTTTGTACATTTTTATTTTTCACCTGTTTGATCCCCCATTGCAACAAAGTTAAAACAGAAATAAAAAGTAGTACGCATTTAATGCCAATATAAAAATGAGGAATATAATGTGCATAGCGATCCTCAAAAAAAGTTGCGGAAACTACCTCAGCATTAACGAGTAAAAAATAAAAGAAAAGAAAACAGTTAACAAAGTATATATACGCTTGAATCTCTTTGTTCACAAAGCGAAAACGCTTAAAATAAAGCAAGAAAAACAAGGCGTACATGATGGCGTAAAAATTAAATAAAAACAGGATGATTCCCTTTTTTTCTTCAAACAGTACTTCAAAAAAAACAAGATTAAATCCGATGACAATTAATTTATAAATTTCGTTTTTCAATGCCTTATTCATCAATTTAGAGGCAAAAGCAATCAAAATACTATTGATAACTACAATAAAAATGGCAGAATTTACTGTAAGTATCAGCCATTGAAACAGAGTAAGACACAGTACAATCATCCCCATTTGAAGCATAAAAAAAGCGTATTCGCCTTTAGGCTCCTTTTTCATTGTCAATACTCCTTTAAATTCAATAGCTTCCATATTTTCTTTTCTCTAGTAGTAAATCAATCAATATATTTCATAATTTTAGACCTATATACCAAAAAAAGTCACAAATTAATACCATTACCAATCAATGGTTCATTGCTAAAAAACATTAACATAAAAATTAAAAAATACAATTAATACAACCATTTATCATAAAAAAGATAATTACTATCATTTAAAAAACGAAACACAAGACATAATTAAACCAAACACATCCATTAATCAAAATAAAAAAGTAAATAAAACAATTTCACCACGAAAAAAATTAACATAAAAAAATAAACCATACCGTTTTACTTTCTTGATTATTCAATACCAGGCTGTACAAAGGCTATACATGTTATACCTTTAGCTCCCCTTAATGAATAAAACAATCCTACGATGAACAACACGACGTTATTGATCCAGCATATCGAGCGATTTACGGGGCCTCTTCTTTCTGTGGAAGCTACGGCTATTGCTTCATTTTTTAAGATGAAGAGCCTCGCAAAAAAAGAAATTATACAACAAGCTGATGCTCCCTGTGATGTGATGTGTTTTGTTCTGAAAGGTTGTATGAGAAGCTACTACCTAAAGGAAAATGGCATCGAACAAACGGTTGATTTTGCCATTGAGAATTGGTGGATGACGGACTTCTTAGCTTTTGAACAACAAGCATCGAGTAGTTTCTCTCTACAAGCTGTAGAGCGAACTGAAATTTTTTATCTTTCAAGTCGAGAATACACCTCTTTATTGCGCGCACATCCAATCATGGAAAAATACTTTCGCGCTGTTTTCCAAAAGGCGTTTGGCGCGGCACAACACCGCCTAAAATTCTTATATGCCTTTAGTCGAGAAGAATTGTACTTCCACTTTGAAGAGCAATTTCCCGCTTTTGTACAGCGTATTCCGCAATATCTCTTAGCCTCCTATTTGGGATTCAGCCCTGAGTATTTGAGTGAAATTCGAAAGAAGCGCTTTTCTTAAACCAGTTGAAGTTTTCTCGTTGCTGTAGGTTGTAGTTTTGAGGGAAATAAAAACAAGGAAAATATGTCAAACAGAAAATCAATCTACAGCGTAGCGCCTAAGGCTTATGAAGGCATGCTCATGCTAGAGAAGTACCTCAACGAATCAAACCTCAGTGCCACCCACAAAGAATTAATAAAAATACGAGCTTCCCAATTGAATGGCTGTGGGTATTGTTTGGATATGCACTGCAAAGATGCGTTGAAATATGGCGAGTCTGTACAGCGTTTACTGGTCTTGGCTGCTTGGAGGGAAACTACCCTATTTACAGCTGAGGAACAAGTTATTCTGGCCATGACGGAAGCAATCACTTTACTGCACACAGGCGGAATAAGCGACGAGCTTTATGCTCAAGCCGAACAGCTATTTGATGCAGCGTATTTGGCTCAATTGATCATGTGTATGGTCACTATTAATGCATGGAATAGAATTGGTGTAGCCACCCATTTAAAGGCAAAATAGGTCAAACAAAAAATGCTTGAGCCTCTGCTCAAGCATTTTTTTATGAAATAGGTTCTGTCTGATGTAGTACTACAACCCGAAGCTATAGGTCACTTTTAAACCGACATTGAACATGCGCAATTTATACTTATCGCTTTCTCCTTGTAATACACTGTTAATTTTCTCGCCATTATCATAGCTCATTAATCCCGTGTTTTCCTGACCAGAAGAAGCTAAGTCATAATCGCCATAAATCCCGAAGTACAAAAATTGATCGTCTGAAAGTGTGTATTTCACACCTACTTCTCCGAGGATAAAAAAGCCGTTGTTCAACTTTATTTTATCTTCTTCTTTTTTGTCTCCTAACTTACCGAAACCAGCCCAAATGGGATTAAACAATTCGGCATCCCATTGTGCGTAATACCCACTAGTTTCAATAGCCTCTAGCGATCGTTTGGACGTGGCCTTGAAGAACAATTGATACTTTAGTCCTACAGCAGCATATAAACGCAGGTTCTCACTGCCTAGACTAGGTCCTTCATACTGCAATTTGAAGGGAATTGCCAAGTAATTCCCCTTGATATCCTCAGTGAATTTCGCTAGTTTATAGCGATATTCAAAAAGATCTCCTTGCGAATCAATCGCTGCATGGGTTCCATGATAGTTATTTATTTTCTTTGTTACACTATAAGCGCCAAATTCCATTCCCGCACCTAAACTCAAATTTTCTTTGAGGGGATGCATATACAGGGCAGAGAATCCAAAGTTATGTCCATCTGATAGTTTTGAACTGGGCTTTTTCATTCCTGTTACACCTCCTGAGATAGAAAATGCGACTTCTTGTCCACTGACGTTGGTTGTACTCAATCCCAAGAACATACAAACCGCCAATCCCGTTATTTTTATTGTTTTCATCTTATTTCTTTACTACAAATTTGATTGACTCTTTTTGACCGTTTAATTCGAAAACAGCCACATACATTCCACTCGGCAAGTTTTGCGGTAAGCTAATCTCAGTCAATTCACCTTCCATTGCTACCGAGTGCAACAACTGTCCGCCAAGGCTGTAAATTTTAACTGGAATCCCCGCTAAATTGGCATTGATTCCCTTGACAACTAACGTTACTTTTTGCCCTAATACCACAGGATTTGGATACAGCTGAATCTCTTTGTTTTGCCCATTTACCTCTTCCATAGGGCAAACGTGAATGTTCTCTCCATCTTTGGTCGTTACAATAGCGTGATATACATCGTTGTAATCAAGTAATCCTGTTTTTCCGACAGAATACACTTGCTCTTCCGAAACTAATGTTCCATTTTTAAACCATTGGAATCCTGAGAAGTGATAGCCTCCATTGGTTTGTGGATTATTGTTAATCAATAGGGAGTTATTGAATTTATTCACGGCGATATCCTTAAATGCGAATGCCTTTTCTACGATTAGGGTGTAGTGCTCAATTACTTTTCCATTTTGAGAGGTAATTGTTATTGTTTGTTTGTAAATACCCGGTTTAGGCACTGCAATAACAAATTGGTTACTCGGTTGTACTTGAGCTCCTTCATCTACAACAACGTTGATTTGAACGGTTTCACTACTATCATCACAAGAGATCAAATGATAAATTTCCTTTTGTGGTTTATCGTAGTATTCCTCTCCAATCCAAAGTTCGTGAATACTTGCATCGTTGTTTACAATGCGCAACACAAGGCGAACTGCTGTAGCTGCATGATGGTTTGCATCACCGGCTTGGGAAACAGTAATGGTTATTTCCCCTACTTTTTTAAGTGTTACCCAACCTGATTCACTTACTTCTGCTGCAGGTTTACTTCCTGTATATTCATAAGTGTATTGTAAAGGTAAGGTTGACGTACTACGCGCCTGTAGTTGGAAATCGTCTGTCTCTGATAAGATCAGCGTTTGTATCTCCTCCAAGGTAATTACTTGGGGTGCTTTTTCAATAGTTAAAAGAGCCTTTAGCTGCTGACTTACATAGTTAGTTCCGCCTTGAATCTTCGCTTCAACTTCATAGCGACCTACGGCTGTTTTACCATTATTGATGTGCTCAACAGTTACTCCCTGAGGAATAGTTCCAGATACGTATATGGATTTTGGCGTTCCATCATACACAAAAGTGCGATCTTCAAAAAGGATTCCTACTAGGGTTGCTTTGGTAATAGTTAAATTGGCAGTAAGCTCTAAGTTTCCATAGCGTTCTCCACCTACAATTGTAGCAATTACCTGGTATACCCCTGCGTTTATTTTTCCGTTATTCGTATAGGTAACGGTTACTCCTTCTGGCAATTCACCTGAAATGGCTAGGGTATGTTCCGTTCCATCGTATACAAAAGTTTGACTTTCAAAAGTTAAACCAGACAATTGATGACGGATGATTAGGCGTGCCTCTAATTCGCGATCCTCGTAATTTACACCACCTGATACACTCGCTTTTACGAGGTAACTTCCGACTTCAACTTGTTCATTCCCTTCGTAAGTAACCGTTACGCCTTCAGGTAGGTTTTGTGTAATATAGATCGATTTTGGCGTTCCATCATAGATAAACGATCCACTGTCAAACACTAGATTGTTTAATCTCGCTTTCGAAATTTCTAAGGTTCCTGCCTGGTATTGAATGTCATAGTTATGGGATTCGTATCCGCTTATTTCAATCGGATAGGTTCCTACCTGTGTAGCTTCTAGGGCTGCACCCGCATAATGAGGTTCACCTGTTAAAACAGCAGCAGTTTCTCCGTATACCAATCCGGTATAACTCACTGCCCATCTGGTGTGAACTGCAGCATCATACACTTTTGTTTGATCTGTTGCAATTACTGTTAACGGTGCTTTTGCCACCTGTAAATTAAAGCGAACTGCTGTTGCTGGTAAGTATTCCTCATTTCCTTCTTGACTGATGACTACTTCCGTTTCTCCTGCTCCCTTAATAACAAGTAAACCATTTTCAACTACTGCTACGGCCGCATCAGAAACGGCATAAGTCAACGGCAAGTTACTTGTTGTTTCTCCTACACTAAATGGAGCATCTCCATAAACCTTACTTACATCTGCAGCAGTAATAATTTGTTCTTTTAATTTAATGGTTTCGAATGTTATCTTTTCCCAAGTATCACATCCTGACACGCGAACGTACACATCATATGTTGTTTCGGCTGTTAAACCTTCAATCAATTGATTGTACCCCACTAGATCGATTGAAGTACCCGATCCACGTTCAAATCCTGCTGGACCATATTCTATTTCGAATGCCGTCGCATTAGATGCAAGGGTCAAGGTTGCTTGTTCTTCTCCAATCTGATCTATACTCAAGGTTATTGGAGGGCAACGCAAAGCTTCAATATTGATTGTAACAGTAATTTCTCCATACGTTGTTCCATCTTGAACAGCAGTTGCTCTTACTTTTACTTCTCCATTTCCAATGGCTGTCAGTACGCCATTTTGATCGATGCTACCAAGTGTTTCTCCTTCCGTCATCGACCAAGTCACTGCTTGATTTGTTCCGGCTGGCAACACCTGAGCCACTAATTGAAGTGTACCATTTTCAGCTGTTATTTCAGCTGGAATACTATTTGCTGTAGTTACTTCTACACCCGTTACAGGAATTCCAGTTGTAATATTGAGGGTATAATCTTCTACTTGTCCTAAGTAATATCCTACAGGACATGGCACATTCTCTAATACTCCAAGTGAGCTTGTTGGGTTGTGATACATACTGACAATGCGCATTCTGGTAGGACCAATCAACGCATCAGCAGGAACTGCAATGGTAGCTGTAAGTTCGCCAATTCCATTACCTACATTTTGCAAGAAGCCCAACTCTATGCTTTCTGCTTCAGAAAACTGAAAATCATGGTTAAAATCAATATATGCTTTCACAAGGAAATTATCTTGTTCCTGCGTTTTCCCTTTTACAGCTACCGTATAAGTTTGACCTTGTTGCGCCTCGACGATTACATTTGTAAAGTTTTCATATGCAGGTGCTTGATCAATCAAATCACTACTTGTCTGTGTAGTTTCATCAAAAGTAAACTCGAAAATAGGCACCGTATACGAACCATTTCCAACTTCTGGCTCACAATAGTCACCACCTGGATTCACATTTTTCGCTGATTTAATACAGCGAACGGATGATCCTTGTTGTCTCCAACCGCCGGCATTAGGATTCATTGTTATATTACTGTAATACAAGTATTTTGCATAGTCTGTTGAATTTTCAGAAGTCGACTTACTCCAATAATAACCGCGAACGCCATCACTGTAAACACCATCAGTTCCTCTAGCTCCTGCAACGGTCAAACGCAAATTACTGTCAAATGCTGTTTGTATATTCGTAATAGACTCCGCAGCAATAATATCTGCCCATTCAACACTAGTAGGTGTGCTCCAATCCTCGCCTAAGGCTTTACACGGATCACAACCATTGGTTGCTGAGATTGCTTCTGGTGAAGCAGCTTCCCACGTATCCGTTGTATTTCCTGCACTCCACCATTGTGGTGAGCTCACTATAAATCCTCCATTACTTTGTGCAACACCCGAAGGGTTGTTTGGAGATACCCCTCCTCTAAAAACTGGAGAAGTTCTGTTTTGATGACCATCATCCCAACGTCCCCATTGGAATAAATCTCCATAGGCTAAAGCATCTGTAGCTGCTGTTGCTACCTGCTCACTTCCTAAATTCTGTTGCAACCAAATACTTCCATCGGCTGTGCGAACTGTTGTATAGGTAACTTGCTGACCATTATAAACGAAGGTAATACATCCTGTATCTCCTGGATTTTCTCCTGGCTCTTCATTATTACAAGCGGGTTGAACGGGTTCTGACGTAAGATGTAAAGTATAATCCTCAACTTGTCCATAATATGCATTATTACACGCATCTTCATCTTCTCCCTCCTCATATCCAGTCCACATGTCTTTGATAATTCGCATACGCGTTTTTCCTACCACAGCATCGTCTGGAATGCGGATTTGGAACGTTACCTCAACGTCATCTTCTCCTGTTGATGGAGACAGTGAAGCTGCATAATATTCGGTTGCAGGATCAAACTGACCGTCCTTATTCCAGTCGATAAATACTCTGATATCATTAACCATTGCCTCCTGCGTTGGTGGCGGAATATTGGTGTTCCCTTGAACGTGTAAAGTATAGGTTTGTCCTATTTGAACATTGGCTTCCATTGCTGTAAAATTCTCATAACCCGGTGATCCTCCAATACGTGCATCGGTGCGATTTTCCAAATCTGCCATTTTTACAAACGTAATAGGTTCTACCCCATAATCAGCCGTAACAGGGCAATAACCATCTGGATCATATGTATTTTCAAATAGAATCGCACGGGTAACACCATTGTCAAATCCTGTTACAAAAAGATCTTTATCTCCATCGTTGTCATAGTCAAACCAAACTGCTCTAGCATTATACAAGCCTGGCACTACAGCCGAATTTTCCTCGTGAAGTACAAAAGCTTCGTTGTTTTGATTCTCGTAGAAAAACGTTTTATTCCCCTCAGAAGCTGTACCACCAAAAGCAAATACATCTAAAAAACCATCGTTGTTGTAATCAACCAACGCACAAGCACCTGCAACTGTTCCTTGGAATTCAAAGGAAGAAGGCGTGTAATTTCCTGCACCGTCATTTAAGTATAATTTTAAACTTGGAGCGAAGGTTGAATCCATACCAGAAATCAACAAATCTAAATCGCCATCCCCTTCAAAATCTGCAACGCTAATTGATGAAAAATAAATTCCGCCAATACCTGATCCTTCGTGTTCAATAAAATCGCCATCGCCTTTATTTAAATACAACTTTGTTTCAGGTCGGTAATTGGTACTAAAGCCTGTGATTAAAATATCGTCAAGACCATCTCCATTAGCATCGAATATAGCAGAGGCACTAAAGTAGGTGCCCATAAATGTATTGTTTGATGCGACAAAGCTTCCATCCTCTTGTTGGAAATAGAGCTTAGATACATAAACACTCGAACCTTGTCCGTTGACAAATATATCCATGCGTCCATCTCCGTTTAAATCGGCAATGTGAACACTCCCCCAACTAACGGCTTCGATTCCTGTATCATCGCGTTTTCTAAACGTATTATTTCCCATGTTGTAATAGATTTCAAAAACTTTAGTATTATCAGGAATACCAGGTTCTTTTCGAATTCCCGTAATGGCAAAATCCATCAATCCATCTCCGTTTAAATCGCCCACGGCTATAGCCGAATACATAATCAATGAAAACTCATCTTCAAGGGGAACAAACTGCCCGGCTTCATTTACATAGACAGAAGTATTCCCTACTTCATATCCCACTATGGCACCTGAGTATATCAAATCGGGATAGTCATCTCCATTAATGTCCATCACTGCACAATCGCCAAAGAAAATCCCGTCAAATGTTTGGGAGGTAACTTGGCGAAAATCCTGTGCATAGCTGCTAAAACAGCCTATAATACTTAAACATAGTGCATAAAAAATACACTTCATTTTATGAGTACACATCTTATTTTTTTTAGTCATGATTAATTAACTTAAATTCATTTTGCTTTTATTGAGTCCCTAACTCAACGAACGCAGTAGGTTGGGGGTTATACTACGTCCTGTCAAAAAGCGAAGAACGACAGGAAAGAAATGCGGTCCTTTAGGTGTAAAATCTGGGTATAAATGATTCATATAAATGGTGTTTTTAATTCTAACACAAAACTATTTATATTAAATCTAATTAAAAACAAACTGAATTCATTTGTAGAATTTTCTATACAACACTAGAATAGCGAGGCAATAGACAATAGAATTAGTCTAATTAAATATAAATTACTATTATTTTGTTAATTTTTCACTAAGTATTGTTCCTTAAAACCGCAGTATAGGGAGTGTTAAATCGACATTTGTCTACGAATCAGGCGAATTAGTTCGCAGGCATTCCTTTTTTAATACGCCAATACGTGCTTTAGGAATTACACAATACCTACTAAGATGTTTGCCAATTACTTGGGAATACTTTTACATCCCTTAGAAAAACAATACCTTAGCTACACGAATTGTCCATGGTCTTTTTTCAATTTACAACTTATGTCTGATCAGATTTACAACTATTCGATTCAGGATATGCTCCAACTGCTTGAACACGATTTTCAAGAAAGTGGGTTATACCTGGATTTTCGACGTAATTATTCGGATAATCCGCTAAAACATCCGTATCGCAACCACAACTATACCCTTATAATTGTTACCCAAGGAACGATAGAGGTACAACTTGATCTCATTTCCTACCAATTAGCGGCCCATACGCTTGCACTCATACCGCCTCAAACTGTTATATACTTTAAGCAGTTAAGCGATGATCTACATTTTGTAACCTTGAGTTTTGACAAGTCCTTTGCCATCGATCACACGCAAAATGAAAAGAGTGATTTCACACTGCTTGCTCCGCATACTGTTACACATTTAGGGCTGTCAGATGAGCAACTCCAAACACTGCTAACCCTTTGTGAATTAATGGATCAAAAAAACAAGCAAAAAGATTCCATTCCACAGTATATCGAGGCCATCCACCACCTTTTTGCTGTGTTCTTGCTCGAGCTAAAAGCTATTAGTGTAGCTAACAACACCGATCTAAAAGAACGCACCTCGAGAAAAGAACATTTGACCCTGCATTTTTTAGAAACACTGCAACTGCATTTTAAAAAAGAAAAAAACATTCGCTTTTATGCGGATGAGCTATGCGTTTCAGAACGATATTTAGCGAAAGTGGTTAAAGAAGTTACTTCTAAAACCATAGGTGAACTCATTGACAAGGCGGTGATTTTGGAAGCTCAACTCCTGCTGTCAAACTCCTCACTCAGTATAGGAGAGATTGCTGATGTGCTTAATTTTAACACGACTTCCTTTTTCGGCAAGTTTTTTAAGCGAAACGTCGGCTGTTCGCCCCGGGCTTATAGATACAGTTTGACGTAGTCAAGCGCAGTTTACTTACATTACATCAGTCTTGTTCGATGGAAAGCAAAGGGATTGAAAGGCGCTTAAAAAACGAAGAGAGGGAATACCCTAGGTCAAAAACGAGTTGATATCGCAAAAAAGGCGTATTTTAGACCAATTATAGGTACAAATAGTTCTTTTTTCCGCGCTTTATTTGAACCAAATTTGCAGTGACAAAACGCCAACGGACATTTATACATCAACCATGAGTAAACATTATATCACGTGTAGTGCTTGTAAAACAGAGAATTTAAACAGCGATTATTGCACCAATTGCGGAGAGATCATCAATGTGGTGTTAAAACGCCAAATGGAACAACAGCGCATTCAGGAGGAACGCATACAGAAAGAACTCCAGGCTGAGCCGACAAAAGTGGAAAAACTCTTCAGAAAACTGCGCTATCACCCCAATCCTTTAGTGCGTGTGCTTATGATAATTGCCAACACTATTTGGATGATTATTGCGGGAATTGCAGCTGGAATTGCCTATCTGATTGGAATGATCGCTGCTTGAGTACCTCATCTAGTACAAATACGGTATAACGAAATCTATGAGAAAAGCGCTCTTTTATGGTGCCTTGAGTATAGCTGCAGTCATCTATATATTTCAGCAAACGGGTCAAGCCCTCCCCTCTTGGGTTAATAACTACGTCAATGATTTTCTTACCCTTCCACTGGTTCTTGGGATTTGCTTGTTTGTCGCACGAAAAATCAAGGGGGACAAACAGCTCCAACTTCCATTGCCGTTGATCTTGACTATTACCACCTTCTATTGCTTTTATTTTGAGTGGTATCTCCCTCAACACAATGATAGATATACTGGCGACTTCGTCGATTGTTTGCTTTATTTTGCAGGAGCTACAGTTTTCTATCTACTCCATAGCGTAGATCACAAAAAATAGGGACAAACTGCGCATCCCTCTTCTTTCTACTTTTGCTGGCCATTGCTGATGCTATTCTTGATCGTATAGCAAACTCTTCCCGTGGAATAGTTCTTAACGGAATCATTAAAGGACATGCTTGTAGCGGTTGAAATAACTTTTTAAAGTGGCTGCATTTAACCGAAATAGGTGGCACAGTCCGACCGAAATAACCATAAATATCAGCATATTGAAATAAACAAGGAACGAACTTGTAAAAGGTTTGTAAGGGGTTTGTAAGGGAAAAGTTAATATTTACTAGGGTTTAAGGCCTTTTTACCTATGTTACCCTTTACAAACCATTTACTATCCCTTTACTATCCCTTTACTATCTACCTCTAATTTTCCCCTTTAGCAAGTGGTCCATCAGCCTTTGTTGCAACAACGAATCATTCCACCGCCCAGTGTCAAGCCAAGAGGCTCCCTCTCCTTCCTCCGGGACATAGGAGGCGGATTTTCGCGTTTTCAGAACTAAGAAAGGAATCATCGCAAGGGGGAATGGGCATTCAACTGAATCAAATGAAAATTCACTTCAAATGGAAAAAGGAGTACATATTCCATACAGGATAAATAGGCAAAAAAAAACCGATAACGAGGGTTATCGGTTTTCTTTGCGGAGAAAGAGGATTAACCTCTTTTATGCTGTATGCTTTATAGATAGGGCGGTTCACTTTTTTGGATTGGAGTGAGCACCTTATTAGGAAAGTTATGGGCTATGATTGGAATTTTTTGATTCTATGTTAAATATAACATATTTAAATAAGAAGCATATATATTAGCTGTGTGTAATAGAGTTTACTACCAAATTATAGTTTATTTAATAAAAAATCAGATATTGCTTTTCTACTTTGTAAAGTATATTTAAATGGTTTTGTTGATTTATCTTCAACCAATAAACCTAATTTAATAAGTTCACTTAAATCTTTACTTGCTGTCTGCCTTACAACTTTATGTTTTTCTGCATAAGAACTTAAAGTTATACTATTTTTTTCTTTTAAATATAAAAAACCTACCAAATCAGCTTGTCTTTTGTTTAAACCTTTAGAAAGTAATTCATAAGAAACAAGATTGGCTTTTTTTCTTTCTTCAAGCTTTTTGTCTCGATATTGAGTTAATTTTTCAAATGCAATATGTATATTTTTAATTGAATAGGTTATAAAATAATTTAAATCGTTTTGGTCATACTCTGTTTTTAAAAATGCTTTGTCATATTGAGATCTTGACTCTAAAATGACTCTTGATATAGAAATGTTTCTTACTAAGGAATAACCTTTTTTTAATAAATACCAATAAAATAAAGCTCTTGCTGTTCTACCATTTCCATCTTTAAATGGATGTATAAAACCAATCATAAAATGTATTATAGAAGCTTTTATTATAGGATGTATAAAGGTTTTCTCATCATTAATAAATTCACATAATTCACCCATTAATACTGTAATTTCTTTCCAATCAGGAGGAATGTGCGCAATTTCGCCATCTACATGATCTGTGACATAAACTTCTCCATCTCTAAAGTCGCCTGAATATTTCTCTGCATCTGTATTGGCAGTCATGATTTTATGTAAATCAATTATAAGCTTAAAATCAATATTGTTATCTACAAATTCACTTATATATTCAATTGCTCTTAAATTATTGAATATCATTTGTTCTGATTCATTTCTCGGAGTTCTTCCTGTCTTAAGCATATCCCTTGCTACCTCAGTAGTTGTAGCAGCCCCTTCTACTTGAGAAGAAGCAACAGCTTCTTCTAGAATTGAATTTTTAAAAAATTCAATTCTATCAGATGGAAGAATAGGATTTTGTTGTAATCCTCCCATTAACTTTAAATCAAAATCATGTAAATTTTTTGAAATATATTCTGATTGAAAATATCTAAAACTATACGTACCAAAAGTTATTTCTTGATATTTAGAAGTTCTGTAAGTTTTTAATAAAATCCAATTGTCGATCTGAGATCCAAATGGTACGTCTTTTTTATACTTAATATCGTCCCAATAATAATATTTCTCGTCTGATTTAATGATAAAATCTTTGAATTCACCTTTCCAAATTCTTTGAAGATAGTCAAAATTTAATTCGCATTTTGGTGGTTTTTCAAGTTTCATTTTTCATCATTGTTAAATTGTCTTCCAAAGTTAACAATAACATCTATGTTCCACAACTTTATTCCAGTTAAATAGATAATAAACATGATAATTGGATTTTTTCCGGTTATATAATTAAACTGGAATCTTATTAAAAATCTACCATTTTGTAACTACACAAAAAAAGACTTAGCTATTTAAAACTAAGTCTCTCTTGTTTATATAATCAAAAATCTACGACACATTTAATTACATCATCTTTCTTTCTAGGTTTATTCAATATCCAGAACTATCTTTTTTTAATATCTCATAAAAATCATTATACATTTTCTTTGAGAACTCATCATCCTCAATATAGTCGGGAACTATTAAATTACAATATGATACTTTAGATAAGATAAAATTAGTCTCAGCAGGTTCAAAATTTGACTCCCCATTTAACTCAAACAAAGTCGCTTTTGCATCTAACATTACTGTTTTAACTCCTACAAAAAAACAACCTTTTCCTGCCAAATCCACATTATAACCATGTTCTAAATGATATTCTAGCATCTTTGTGCTCTCATAAAACAGTATTGAATATTCTCCATCATCAACCTCGACATTATACATATAGCCTATTTTTTTTGCATACATCTTTAACAACTCAACAATATCTTCAACTGTTTTATTTGAGTAAAAAAAAGTACAATTCACCTGTAAATTCCTTTCTATTATCTATTTATAAGGAGTTGCTCCATGAGTAACACCCTCCATAAGTTTAGTATTACTATCTCTTAAACGAATATCGTTTTCAATATACAATCTTAACGCAGAATTTTGAGGATCAACCAATTTAACGTCTTTTGAATCGATTTGAAATGCAATATAATGAGTACTTTTATCTCCTGACAAGCCTATTTGACCTTTTTTACCTGAGGCTTGCAATTGATCAGGTGAAATTCTTGTAACATACACACCTTTTTGTTTGTTCTTAATTGCTCCCTTTCCTTTTTTTCCTGGATCTCTAGCTTCAATTACACCATTTCCTAAAATCCCTATATACCCATCTTTACTTTTATAATGATAAACAGTTATAATCTCCAACCCAAACACATCCAACCATCCACTTGGATCACCGACATATGCATACAGTGTAGGGTTACCACCAGCAAGTCCTACCGGGTCTTGGGTGATGTAGTTTCCTTGTTCGGGGTCGTAGTAGCGGAAGCGGTTATAGGCGAGGCTTGTGCAACTCTAGATTATTATTTAAAATTAAGGAGTCGTTGCATGCTGAAGTATTGTACGATCTAGTGTTTGTTACTAATAAAGATAATAAAAACAACACTTTATCTAAAACAAAAAACAGAAGTAAACTAAAATCTACTACTGCCATTAATCTAATTGATAAATTATTAGTTATGATCTAAAGCCTTTAATTTAACGCATTAATTGTCAGTTATAGTTATTCGAAATTTTTCTAAACAACTCTTCAACTATATCTTTCTTATCAGGATAATCTTCAACAAATAAACCACAAGCTATATATAAATATTTTAGAAAATCTTTATTAGATATTACTACTTCTTCATTCAAAACACTAAATTCGACTCCCTCGAACTTTTCTTCATTATCATCTAACTCTTCAGGGAATGTAATTACAGTATCTTCAAAACCCACACCTATTTTATTGGAAAAACCCATCAATGTATCAATAAATTTAGCGGTGGGTAATGTATAAAAAAATGCTTCTACAGGAAAAAGATTATCATCATTTAATTTCAATTTTTTCTTCATTTCACTTTATATATTACTAAAAATCAACATAAAAACTAGTCACATTTCCAGCATCATTCGCATAACCTCTTATTTTGGTTCCATCGACTGATACACCTTGCCAATTACGATCTAATGAACCCTTTTGTCTTGCTGAATCAGCTGCTTCATTTCCTAAACTCATCATTTTATCATCAGAAATAATAGAGATGTAGCTTATCATACCCACTCTCACTCAACCCAAACACATCCAACCATCCACTTGGATCACCGACATATCATACAGTGTAGGGTTACCACCTGCTAAGCCTATCGGGTCTTGGCTGATGAAGTTTCCTTGTTCAGGGTCGTAGTAGCGGAAGCGGTTATAGGCGAGGCTTGTGCAACTCTAGACTATTATTTTAAATTAAGGAGTCGTTGCATGCTGAAGTATTGTACGATCTAGTGTTTGTTCTTGATAATGGTAATTACCAAAATGTGCATTTACAATAGCTTTTTATATAGACATCTAATTACCAAGCACTTTAAACACTCAAAATAGGTTTATTAAGTATTAATATGCGAAGTAAGCCTTAAATGTTTCTAGGTGTATCTCAAAAAAACCGATTAGACTAAAAATATGTGCTTTAGGTCTTACTTTTGTTATCTATCTCAAATACAACATTATTATAAAGATTCAATATAGTATGTGACAAACAACTAATCTGATTTGATATTTTTGTTATAAAAATCTCTTAATTCAATTACCAGATTATCAATATATTCTTTAGGTAAAATTATGTCTTCAACTTCACTAATACAGTAATCTATACCTATTTTACCTTTCAAAATCCGTATGTCTACTCCATTACTAACAGCAAAAAACTCATAATTATAATCTCGTATACTTAGTGATGTAAAGCAAAAATTTTTATTATTTTTTGTCGATGATGCTGAGCAAAAAGTGTCTAACATAAATTTATATGCTTCATATAGCTCCATTTGAAATAATTTTTCATCTTTTGGAATATTTAACAATGCTGATGGTGTTCTTTCAAAAAAATAATACAGATCAGAACTTAATGTAACCGTATCGATTTCCTTTGGAAATATATTTGCTTTTAAAACATACAAAAAAACCCCCATTTTAAAACTTTTTGTAATGTTCCATTCTGGAACCATATCAATTATAATTGCAAACTTATTCGGATCACCTATTACCATCCTTTCTTTTTTAAATTTAATTTATTTTTAACATCATTTGGTACTTGATTTCCTGTCAAACATGGACGCGGATAAATTTGATTTGTCGAGCCAGTCCAATGCCAAGTACCATTATTACCATAAAAGAATCTATGTAAACTTCCATCTATAGGATCTCTCGCATAACGATGTCCATCTGAACCAACAAGAGAATTACCAAATAACTCAAATGAATTAGACGGCTCTAATCCTGCATTAGGTCTATTTCCAGGTTTTCCTAAAGTATGTTTTGGATTTGATACATACATCAAACCATTAGAAGCTTCCCTTACTTCATAACTTAAACTCTCACTCAACCCAAACACATCCAACCAACCACTTGGATCACCGACATATCCATACAGTGTAGGGTTACCACCTGCTAAGCCTATCGGGTCTTGGCTGATGTAGTTTCCTTGTTCGGGGTCGTAGTAGCGGAAGCGGTTATAGGCGAGGCTTGTGCAACTCTAGATTATTATTTAAAATTAAGGAGTCGTTGCATGCTGAAGTATTGTACGATCTAGTGTTTGTTCTTGATAATGGTTATTACAGAAATGACAGGAAAATTCTTATGAACTATTCAATAATACTCTTTTTTTAGTTTTGATAACAATTTTTCCAACTTTTCATCTCCCTCAATTAATTTTTCATAAAAAAACTCATCATCGCCAAACTCTTTAAAAGTATAAAACCAATATACTTTAAAATTACTATTTTCAAATGCTATTCCAGAAGAAGATTCCCAAATATCAGGCATATTGTAATCTATTATATCAAATAGAGCCAATGGTCTTAATACTAAATATGTGTCCGCTAATTCTGAAACCAAAACGAATAATCCCTGATTACTCATTAAGATACCAAATACCAAATAATCAACATTTTTATATAGAAACTCATAAGAATCATCCTCTACATTTTTATACATCTTATAAGCATTATAATCCAACTGTTTCAACTCTTTAAATGTTGATGCTTTACATTTTAATTTTAACATTATTCGTTACTATGTTTTTTAAATTTAAAATCCACTCTCTCTTCTGTAGCAGGATTTACTACATAGTGCACAACACTATCAGCCCCTTCATTAGATTTGACTTTATATTCCCATTTTTCCAAACCTATATAATTTGGTGTAGGCTTCCCTAAAAATCGGACAGTTGTTAATTCGAAATTATTAACTTTAAACAAAACTGTCAAGTATGAAAACA
>NZ_JACAKI010000016.1:0-84206 GCF_030326445.1 Myroides sp. DF42-4-2 | reverse complement strand
CTCACTATTCACCACTCACTATTCACCACTCACTATTCACCACTCACTATTCACCACTCACTATTCACCACTCACTATTCACCACTCACTATTCACCACTCACTATTCACCACTCACCATTCACCACTCACCATTCACCACTCACCAAAAAACTGACATTATGACAGAAATAAACAGTTGGCAAAGGATTTGATTAAGAGAAAGCAACAAATAATTTAGGATAGCACTATGGAAAATAAAGATATAAACAAGGAAGAAGTGGACGTAACAGCGGAAAATACGCAAGAAACTGAGGCAACAACGGCAGAGACAGCATCTATTGAAGAAGTGATGAATGCTAAAATTGCAGAAGAGAAAGACAAGTATTTGCGTTTATTTGCAGAGTTTGAAAACTACAAGCGCCGTACATCGAAGGAGCGTTTAGAATTGTTTAAGACAGCGAATGAGGAAGTTATGTCAGCGATGCTTCCTATTTTGGACGATTTTGGTCGTGCTTTATCAGAATTAGAAAAGCAAGGAGAAAGCGAACACCTGACAGGTGTGCGTTTAATTTCTACCAAATTAATTGACACCTTGGCTGCAAAAGGATTAGAGGAAGTAGTTATCCAAAGTGGTGATGCTTTTGATGCAGATATATCCGAAGCGATTACACAAATTCCTGCGGGAGATGACTTAAAAGGAAAAGTGGTAGATGTCGTAGAAAAGGGATATAAATTAGGCGATAAAATTATTCGTTTTCCAAAAGTTGTTATTGGTCAATAAACGTGCGTTTAGACCAATTTATTAATAGAAACTCAGAATCCAAATGAAGAAAGATTATTACGAAATATTAGGTATCGATAAAGGAGCAGATGCAGCTGCCATTAAAAAGGCATACCGTAAAAAGGCCATTGAATTTCACCCAGATAAGAATCCAGGGGATAAAGAAGCGGAGGAGAAATTCAAGGAAGCAGCAGAAGCTTACGAAGTATTAAGTGATCCAGATAAGAAAGCGCGTT
This sequence comes from Myroides sp. DF42-4-2, assembly GCF_030326445.1. Taxonomy (NCBI): domain Bacteria; kingdom Pseudomonadati; phylum Bacteroidota; class Flavobacteriia; order Flavobacteriales; family Flavobacteriaceae; genus Myroides; species Myroides sp. DF42-4-2. Next base: position 83,208 of record NZ_JACAKI010000016.1, on the reverse strand, counting down.
ATGACCAATATGGACATGCGGCTTTTGAAGGTGGCGGAGGATTTGGCGGCGGTCATATGAACATGGATGATATCTTCAGTCAGTTTGGAGATATTTTCGGCAGTGCTTTTGGCGGTGGCGGTTTCGGTGGTTTCGGTGGTTTTGGCGGCGGTGGCGGTCAACGCAGAGCCAAGGGAACTAGTTTGCGTATTAAAGTAAAACTAACGCTGGAAGACATCGCAAACGGTGTAGAAAAGAAAGTAAAAGTAAAGCGCAAAATAAAAGCAGCAGGTGTTACGTACAAGACTTGTGCTACGTGTAATGGATCTGGACAAGTGACTAAAATAGCCAATACGGTATTTGGTCGTATGCAAACGGCTTCTCCTTGTCATACATGTCAAGGGAGTGGACAAATGATTGACCAAAAACCAGCAGGATCAGATGCAGAAGGAATGGTGGTACAGGAAGAAACTGTATCAATCAAAATTCCAGCAGGTGTAGCAGAAGGCATGCAACTAAAAGTGGCAGGCAAAGGAAACGAAGCACCAGGAAATAACAGTGTTGCTGGAGATTTGTTGGTTGTAATTGAAGAATTAGAACACGAGTCCTTAAAAAGAGAAGGTGATAATTTACATTATGACCTCTATATCAGCTTCTCTGAGGCAGCTTTAGGAGGTAGTAAAGAAATTTATACCGTAACGGGTAATGTGCGCATCAAATTGGAAGAGGGAATCCAATCAGGGAAAATTCTCCGATTGAGAGGAAAAGGATTGCCGCGCTTAAACAGTTATGGCAGTGGTGATTTATTGGTTCACGTCAACGTATGGACACCGAAAAAACTCACAAAAGAACAGAAAGAATTCTTTGAGAAAATGGAAGAAGATAGCAACTTTAAACCGTCTCCAGGTAAGGGTGATAAATCTTTTTTTGAAAAAGTCAAAGAAATGTTTTCGTAATTAGAAAAGAAGTCATACATTTGATGCACACTTATTAAACAGTGGATTTTCTTTTTCATAGCAATTTTTCCCAACCTTATAGTAATATGAGGTTGGGTTTTTTTATGCCTATTTGTAATCAAAATATACCTTGTTCTTCGCAAGTTGAAATAAATGATTTATTTTTACATGAAATATAAAAGATCGATTGATGCAACCTATCTTAGAAGTTAAGAATGTAGAAAAAAAATATGCTGACAAAACAGCTTTGAATAATGTTTCTCTCACTGTTCCCAAAGGGTCTGTATATGGATTATTAGGACCTAATGGAGCGGGGAAAACGTCCCTCATCCGAATTATCAACCAAATCACCTATCCCGATCAAGGACAAATCCTTTTAGACGGTCAGCCTTTGAGCCCTCATCACATTAAAGATATTGGTTATATGCCCGAAGAACGAGGCTTGTATAAAACCATGAAAGTAGGTGAACAAGCGCTATATCTTGCCCAATTGAAAGGGTTGAGTAAAGCCGAAGCCAAAGAACAACTAGATTATTGGTTTGACAAACTCGATATCAAAGGATGGTGGAACAAAAAAATTCAGGAACTGTCTAAAGGTATGGCACAAAAAATACAGTTTGTCGTAACTGTATTGCACAAACCGAAATTGTTGATCTTTGATGAACCTTTCTCTGGTTTTGACCCCGTAAATGCCAATATTATCAAAGACGAAATTCTTGAACTCAAAGAAAAAGGAGCAACGATTATCTTTTCCACTCACCGCATGGAAAGTGTGGAGGAGATGTGTGATTACATTGCTTTGATTCACAAGTCAAATAAATTAATTGAAGGGCGTTTGGTCGATGTCAAACGCGATTTTCGAACTAATTTGTATCAAGTAGGAATTTTGTCAAGTGATGTACATCGTTTAATGTTTGAATTATCCCAGAAATTTACCGTACAACCGACCTCGTTTAAGTCTTTAAATGACGAGTTACAATTGGAGATTGATTTAGGTCAGGCGATGCCTAATGAGTTATTGCATATCTTGTCAAACAATGGACAAGTCACTCATTTTGTAGAAAAACTGCCAACGGCAAATGATATTTTTATTCAAACTGTAAGTAAATAAGTATGAGCGTTCTTAAATTAATTATAAAAAGAGAATTTATCGCCAAAGCGCGTAATAAAGCGTTTATTGTTATGACTTTTTTAGCCCCACTATTCTTTGTGGGTATTGCTGTGCTTATCGGATTTTTAAGTACAATGAAGTCAACGACCAAAGTAATCGCTATTCACGATGAGAGTGCTATTTTTAGCGGTGATTTTGAAAATTCGGAAGAATACGAATATAAAAATCTATCGGCTATTCCCATTGCAGTACTAAAAGATAGTGTCTTAGCTGAAAAATACAGCGGACTCTTATATATCCCAAAGCAAGAAGATTTAGCAGCCTATGAACAGTCGATTTACTATATTTCTAATGATAGCCCTGGTATTGCTTTCATCAGTAAAATTGAGTCAATCATTGAAAATAAAGTATCCAGTTTAAATTTAATTGACAAGGGGATTGATCCTCAAATCATTAAAGAGAATCAGGCTTCCGTTAGCTTGCACCTGCAAAAAGCATCAGGAGAACAAACGGTAAAAGGATTGAATGAAATCAAGATCTTTATTGGTTCGCTTTTCGGCTATTGTATCATGATGTTTATTATTGTGTACGGCAATATGGTGATGCGTTCAGTGATTGAAGAAAAAACAAACCGAATTATTGAAGTAATTGTCTCGTCAGTCAAACCCTTTCAGTTGATGATGGGAAAAATTATCGGTACCTCCATGGCGGGTTTATTGCAATTTTTGATTTGGGGTGTTGTTGGCGGAATTTTGATGCTCGTGGCGACTTCTGTTTTTGGATTGAATGCTGGTGCGTCGAATATAGAAGCTGCACAAATGGCAACGGCTATGGATACAAGCGTAATGAGTGATATCCAAAACTACGTAGCTGAAATCATGAGCTTGCCGTTGTTGTCTTGGTTTGTGTACTTTATTGTCTTTTTTATTGGGGGCTATTTCTTATATAGCTCCTTATATGCGGCAATTGGTGCAGCAGTAGACAATGAAACAGATACACAGCAGTTTTTGTTTCCCATTATGTTACCGTTGATGTTAGGTGTATATATCGGTTTTTTCACAGTTATCAAAGATCCGCATGGAACCGTAGCGACTGTATTTTCTATGATTCCATTTACTTCTCCGATTGTGATGTTGATGCGTATTCCGTTCGGCGTTCCAATTTGGCAAGTACTGCTATCAATTGTATTGCTATTCGGGACCTTTATTTTAACGGTGTGGATTGCTGCAAAAATATACCGAATAGGTATCCTCATGTACGGGAAACGTCCTTCGTGGAAAGAGCTGTATAAGTGGCTAAAATATTAAGATCCCTTCCTAAAACTAAAGTTATGAGTAAAGAATCCAAGATTTTAATTGTTGAAGATGAAGCGGCTATTCGCCGTGTTTTAATCCGTATTTTAGAAGAAGAGTCTCCCGAATACAAAGTGGACGGGGCAGAGGATGGAGCAGAAGGATTACAAATGATTGCCCAAGGAGAATATGACTTGGTAATATCGGATATTAAAATGCCTAAAATGAGTGGCGATGAATTGCTCGTTGAGGCAAAAAAGGTAAAACCTGAAACCGTGTTTGTTATGATTTCGGGACATGGAGATTTAGAAACGGCTATTAATACTATGAAATTAGGGGCGTTTGATTATATTTCCAAACCACCTGATTTGAATCGCTTACTCACAACGGTGCGCAATGCATTAGACAAGAGTAAATTGGTGGTAGAGAATACGATCTTAAAGAAAAAAGTTTCTAAGAAGTATGAGATTATCGGTCAAAGTGATGCTATCCAACAAATCACAGCGATGATCGAAAAGGTGGCACCTACTGAAGCTCGTGTCTTGATTACCGGGCCCAATGGTACAGGGAAAGAATTGGTGGCGCATCAAATTCACGCCCAAAGTCAGCGTTCTTCAAAGCCATTGATAGAAGTGAACTGTGCGGCTATTCCCGCAGAGCTCATTGAAAGTGAGTTGTTTGGTCACGTAAAAGGAGCCTTTACTTCGGCGGTTAAAGATCGACCAGGAAAGTTTGAATTAGCTGATAAAGGGACTATATTCTTGGATGAAATTGGCGATATGAGTCTGTCTGCCCAAGCGAAAGTGCTTCGTGCTTTACAGGAAAATGTAATCACTCGTGTTGGAGCAGAAAAAGATCAAAAAATTGACGTTCGCGTATTGGCAGCAACCAATAAAGATCTGCGTAAAGAGATTGAAGCAGGGCGTTTTAGAGAGGATTTATACCATCGACTAGCGGTAATTCTAATCAAAGTACCCGCTTTGAATGATCGCCGAGATGACATACCTTTGTTGCTGGAGCATTTTGTTAGACAAATTGCGAACGAACAAGGAAACGCTCCCAAAAAATTTACGCCAGAAGCCATTGCACAATTGCAACAGTATGATTGGAGCGGTAATATACGTGAACTGCGCAACGTAATTGAGCGATTAATTATTTTAGGAGAGAAAGAAGTAACATTAGAAGACGTAAAGCTATTCGCTACAAAATAAGATGAAATTAAAAAAAATACACCCCGTTTTACAACACAATTTAGCTGAACAAGGACTTGTCGAACCTACCCTTTTGCAAAAGACCGCTTTTGGACGTATTAAAGGAGGGCAAGATTTTGTGCTGATTGCCCCTAATGAAGAAGGCAAAACAACAACCTTAATTATGGCTGCTTTACAACGCGTAGAAGCACCTGTAGAGGATATGATCTCTACGCGTGTGTTAATCGTCGTAAAGGACAAATTTGAAGTAGAACGCCTATTAGAAGAGTTTGATCGCTTCGGGTCTAAAATGGGAATTCGCGTTTTTGGTGTACACGACTATACCGATTTAGATGACGATAAAAATCAAATGTCTCTAGGAAATGACATCCTCATCGGAACAGCTGAGCGACTAAACTTGATGTTTAGCGGTGCTGGATTCGATGTAAACCAGTTAAAAATGTATGCCATTGACGATATAGATCAACAGTTGAGAAATAGACATGAACCGCGTTTATACCGCCTGTCCGAAAGTATTGGTAAAACACAACGCGTGTATTTCGCTACTGATTACGTAGAACAATTGGATATGTTCGTCGATAAAACCATGTCAGAGGACATGGAATGGCTCGACTTTTACGAAGAGGAGGAAGAATAAAAAAGAACATAAAAAAAGAGGCAAATGAATGATTCGCCTCTTTTTTTATGTTTGCTCTTTATCTCACTTAGTTACTATTTGTTTTAGTGTTCGATGAATCTACGCTACGCGCGGTTTGTTATTCGCGCGGTTTGTTATTCGCGCGGTTTGCGCGGTTTGTAAGTTGAACGGTTTGTAAGATAATTGTGCTTTACAACGAGCATCGAACGAAGAGCAACGAGCGACGAGCAACGAGCAACGAGCGAGGAGCAACGAGCGAGGAGCAACGAGCGAGGAGCAACGAGCGAGGAGCAAAGAGCAAAGAGCGACGAGCAAAGAGCGACGAGCAACGAAATCTGTGCGGTTTATCTCACCTAGTTTATATTGGTTTTGGTGTTCGATGAATCTACGATTTGTTCTTTGCGCGGTTTATCTCACCTGGTTTATATTTTGTTTTGGTGTTCGATGAATCTTCGCTACGCTACGATTTGTTAAATCTCTTCGTATGTAAGATAATTGTGCTTTACAACGAGCATCGAACGAAGAGCAACGAGCAACGAGCAACGAAATCTGTGCGGTTTATCTCACCTAGTTTATATTGGTTTTGGTGTTCGATGAATCTTTGATTTGTTCTTTGCGCGGTTTGTTCTTCGCGCGGTTTGCGCGGTTTATCTCACCTGGTTTATATTTTGTTTTGGTGTTCGATGAATCTACGCTACGCTACGATTTGTTAAATCTCTTCATTTGTAAGATAATTGTGCTTTACAACGAGCAAAGAGCGACGAGCATCGAACGACGAGCAAAGAGCGACGAGCAAAGAGCGACGAAATCTTACCACTCACTATTCACCTAAAAAAAGCTACCACATAAAATAAATAGCAAACATAGTTGCGCTATATACGATGGCCAATACAATCAAAGGAGCTTTTCTTCGATTGAAAGCCAGTTGAAAGGGATGCTTATAAAAGAAAAAATCGCGGGTAAATCGAATGATAATAATTAAAAAGGCAATTAAAAAACACAGGTGTAACATAAGGGTAATCGCCTGAAGTGAGGCGAGATTTGGATTGAGGGTGGTAAGTGGTACAAGCTGTGAAAGCATAGCAGATTCGATTTAGTACTAGACTTAAAAATACAAAAAATAATGACTGTACATCAATCACTTGCTGTTAAATGATTTTTTTTCTTTATAATTAGAATAATCTTTACATCTTTGTGTGACAAACAAATTCAATATTAAACTCACTTCGAAGAACTATGGAGTTACTAGATTTTATCTTTCACATTGATCAATATTTACACACGCTAATCGCGAATTATGGATCATGGATTTACGTTATTTTATTCTTGATTATTTTTGTAGAAACTGGGCTAGTAATTATGCCTTTTTTACCAGGTGATTCCCTTCTGTTTGCAACGGGAATGCTCATTGCTCAAACGACAGAATTAGATATTACTTTGGCGATTGTTCTACTCTTGATTGCAGCCATATCTGGGGATTCCCTCAACTATTTTATCGGAATGAAAGCAGGTATGAAAATGACTAAGATTCGCCTGTTTGGCAAGCAAGTAATTAAAGAAGAACACTTAGATAAAACCCATGCATTTTACGAGAAATATGGTGAACGCACTATCGTTATCGCTCGTTTTATCCCTATTGTTCGTACCCTAGCTCCCTTTGTAGCTGGCGTAGGAAGTATGCGTTACCGCACTTTTATGTTGTACAACGTGATCGGTGGAATTATTTGGGTGGTAGGATTAACGCTAGCGGGTTACTTCTTAGGCAACCTGCCCATTGTAAAAGACAACTTCTCCAAAATAGCTTTATTGATTATCTTTGTTTCTATTTTACCGATTATTTTCGAGTTTATTAAGGCAAAAATGAAGAAAAATAAGTAAAATAGCCGTAGGTATATTATTTAGTATCTTTACATACGAGATAAGAATTATAATATGAAAATTGGAGGAAATAGTATTAGGATAGAACCGAAGTATCAGCTGTATATCAGTTTACTTACTGGATTGGGCTACGCTATTGTATTTTATTTGTTTGAATGGGCTGATGGGGCATCCATATCTTGGATGAAGCTCCTGTTTCAGACAACTTTTTTTACTGTCTTTTGGTACCTTTTTATGTTTAAGCTGAAAATCAAAGGTAAAGAACCTTCTTTTTCGGTTTTGGATGATCAACCCATTATTTTTTATGGTGTCGCACAACAGTTAATCAAAACATCTCCCGTGGTTGGTGTATTGTATGCCACAGACGAGCAACTGACTTTTGAACCTCAAACTAAGGAATTTATATCGAGTAATTGGACAGTGGATTGGACGAATATTGAAACTATAGAAGGTGAATCCTTTATGAGGTTGTACAACCAAGGAATCCGCATTACAACCAAAGGAGGGATGACATTTAAATTTGTTGTCAATCAACCTCAAGTATGGATAGCATCCATACGTACTAAAATGAAATCATAACAATACTTCGATGGTCTTTGTATCGTTGAGGTTTATCCTACTAGTTTTATGAGTATACTAAAAAATATTTTTGCTAAAAAAGAAAATCCCATTAACTCTCCAGCTGATTTTTGGGTTTGGTTTCAAGAAAATGAACAAGCATTTTACCGCGTAGTAAAAGGGCGTGATAAAATCGAAGAAGACTTCTTTGATCGCCTAGCACCCAAATTACAAGAATTAAAAGAAGGGATTTACTTCCTTTCTGGTATGATGGATGACGAAACGGCTGAGTTGATTTTTACCCCAGATGGGATCGTTAAAAATGTAGCTTTTATCGAAGATCTAGTCGCAGCGGCTCCCTCGTTGAAGAACTGGAAATTTACGTCTTTAAAGCCTGCAGTAGACATCAGTCGATTCAATATTCGAATGAATAACTATGAGTTTTCTAAAGAGAAAATTAATTTCTACGCTGTGGAACACCCACAATACCCGGATGAAGTAGATTTAGTCATTGTATACGACGATTATACAGCAAGTGATAAAGCTGTTATTACCAATGGAGTATATATCTTTTTAGATAATTTACTGGGTGAATTAAATGCTATTACCTCTATCGATAACTTAAGCGTAATTGGACCTGACGAAGCAGCAGGAACTTTAATTCCCATTTTAAAACTAAAGGATTATTTAGTGTGGCGCGAAAAGGAGTTCATTGAAAAATACGAAGGAATGCGCTACGATACAGAAAAAGATTCTTATGTTGGGTTAGAGGGGACGTTGGAAAATGGAATGCCTTTGATTGCTTTGATTAACCGTACTATTTTAGATTGGGATGCCAAAGCCTCACATCCTTGGATCGTACGCGTAGAAATTGCGTATAAAGCCAACGAAAATGGGTTTCCAGATGAGTCGACCTACCAATTGTTGAATCAGGTGGAAGATGAGTTGATTGAAGTTTTACCCGATACTGCGGGCTATTTGAATCTCGGTAGAGAAACAGTAGATGGAAACCGAGATATATTCTTTGCTTGTAAAGATTTTAGACTTCCTGCTCGTGTTTTAGAGCAAATGAAAATGAAGTACAAAAGCGATTTTTCGCTGGGGTATGCGATTTATAAAGATAAATATTGGCAATCGTTTGAGCGATATAAAGGATAAAAACAAGGCGTTAATCGAATCGATTAACGCCTTTTTTTAGCTTGTTTGGTGCCAGTGATACGTGCCATCTAACCAATATAAGAGTCCACTTCCACAACTTTCGGGTACGCTTAGGTGTAAACTCTCATATGGGAGTGTGATTTTTTCATCTTCAGGAACGTCTTCCTCCGGGCGCAAATCTCCATTTTCATCTACAACTTCACAGATTACCGCGTTTTTTTCTTGAACGGTTATGTCTTGTGCCCAAAGTATATCTTCCATGTCTTCGGGAAGGACACGGTGAGTGGAACCATCTATAGGACCAATAATAGCAAAATCACCTGTTGCTCTTTTGACTGTAATTCCATAGCGTCCGCTGCTAGGGGATTTTACGATTTGGATGTAATCGGGTTTGCCGTCTCCATCAATATCTAAGGTGATAGTATTGGTTTGATGGTCGGGCGATAGCACATAATCGGGTTGATTTGTATGTGTTTCACTAGGTTGTACATCAACAGGAGTAGGTGCTTCCTTTACGGGTTGTTCTTTAGTTTTTTCTTGACAACTAACCAAGGTTAAAAAACTTAGTATTGCAAGTAATTGTAGGTTCTTCTTCATAAAATAGCTATTAGATCAGCTCAAAAGGATAGTTTTCTTCCAGTTGAGGATGGATGGTATTCAGTGTTTCATTAAAGGAAATTGCTATGCGTTCAGGAGGATAACCGGCATCTAACCAATCGTCTAATTGCTGAACACAAAAGGCCAATTGTAACCATTGTTCAAAGTTGAGATATAAGGGGTGTAAGCTCATCGGTTGATGGTCGTGATCGCCAAAAAAGACGTGTCCTTTTTCGTCAAATAACCAACGATCTCCTTGTCCATTTCTTGCAAATATCCAATGCGTAGACCCGTTATTTGTTTTATTTTCACTTAGTGCTTCAACGGTGTTAAATAGCGTAGTCTCAGAAGAGATAGTCGTTGTTTCTGCGCGTTTGGCAAATAATGAATAAAGCGATGGGAAAGGGAAAGCTATGTTTTTTGAGAAAGGTACTCCTGCGTCATCCTCTAGGAGCACAGTTTTAATTTCCGCTATTGTCAGTAATTTAAAATGAATTTCCGTGGCTATTTGATTCAGGGCTTTGGCTTCATCCCAACAACTGACACAAATCAGTTTGTGTTGGCAGTCAATAAACCACTGTTCGCGATCTTCTTCTGTTTGCGTGTGATTCCATGCCCTTTCACATGTATTACACCATGCATCAGGTCTGCCCATATCTCCTGTATCGTATTCAAAAAAACCTACTGCTAGACGGTTGTGTAAACTATGCGCCAAATGCGTGCACAACAAAGCCATTTCTTGTTTACCATGTATAGAACATGTCATATATTTTTCTTCCATAACGGGGATTAAATATTGTCTATCTTGCGATTTACTTCGTTTTGGTCATGGACTCCACTCAAGAATTTGAATATTTCGAATTCGATTGTCGAATCTTTGTGGTATATAAATGCCCTATAGCATACCCAATACTAGGAATAATAAAAGATAATAAAGCATTGATTAAGAGAAAGCTAAAATCTGATAGAGGCTGATTTTCGATTAATATATACCAATGCGAATTGAATCCAAGAGTTATAAAAAAAAGAGATAGGGAAGTGTTGTTTGATCCGAAGAAAGGAGCATTACCTGTTCCTCCATTGGCGATGATAAAGGCCAAAATCAGGAGCATATTGAGGATGAATGGCCATAAAACAGTCCGGTAACTTCTAAAACTCAACGCGTGAAAACAACTTGTAGAGAGAATAAAAACAAAGGCAAGGGATAATAATATATACCTATATCTGCTATCGGCATCTAAATATAGAAATAGTAGAACTCCTAGTATCGCTGCAATAAAATATGTGAAAAATGAATAATTTATTGGAGGAAGCTTTAATTTCATATAAATCGTGTTAGGTAGAAGTGAAGGTAGTGAAAAAATGAAAAAATCAGGTTTATAAGGCTAAATTTATTTGTGTTTTATTGACTCAAATTATCAGATATAACGGGCTAATGTGGTGTTGGACTATAGCCGAGTTGTATGATTGTTATTTTGTATTATCTAGTTGTATATTAGATTGGTAACTTACCATGTCATTTTGAGCAATATTTTGTTCGATCAATGTAACGTTTAACTGCTCAATCGTTGATGGAATGCTAATACTAATCTCTTGGTTGTAATTGTATCCATAGACATGGGCACTTTCCTTTCCTACACCACGTTTGGGTTCTACATAACAGACGAATGTCAATTGGTTACCCTCTATTTCTTGAATCCACTTGATCTGTTTTAACCTTCTCGCCTGATGTCCCTGTGAACTATACCACCCTTGAATTTCCAAAACGGCTTTGCGTCCCCAGAGTGATTGACGTATTTCTTTTAGGGTAATGGCAGGGTGGAGTTGAGGATTCTCTTGGTCTAATTGTTTGGTACGCGACTGGCCAACGTAGGAATACTTCGTAGGCGAAAGCGATAGAGAGGAGGTACTACAACCCATCAGGGCAAAGAAAAGGAAAGATGCAAAGTAGGATTTCACACTATTGTTATTTTCTGTCTAAATCGGTAATAAGTAAGGCGTTGCCTTCACTTAAAGTATGCAATAGTTTTTCCGTTTCTGCTAGTTTTGGATTTTCCCATAGCAGATCGAGTTCGCGTTGTGTTATTCCTACTAGCTGTAAAAAGTCGACACGACCATGTGGTGTTTCGATTGAACCGAGCTCAGGGTCTAAAACAAAAGCAAGTCCAACTAATGCAGTATCCCAGTCTAATCGAATAGGACTATTGGTGGGAATGAAGTGAAAGGCTTCAAACCACTTGCCTGACTCAAAAACGTATTTGGCAAGATTTTGCATTAAATTCATTGCCCAGTGGATATTGTTGTCTCCTTGTTTTTTAAAGCGAAAGGTCAATTCAAAACCGTAGCCACTGTAGTCGGATTCAATGGATTCTTCGTCGTAATAGAGGTTGGAAAAACCATAACTGACTAGGTGAAAGTGATCCTCTTGCTGTGTACTTTCATATACACTTAAACCATCGAGTGGATTATCGCCTCCAAGTGAAAAAGGAAGTGCATTGCCAAAATGTTGCGGCTCTTGTTCTCCATAAATTTGTTCTAATGCGGCAGTAATGCAATCCCAGCCTACGGCATCTTCTTCCTTATACGTTTGTCTATATTGTTCTATTGTCATCGCTTTTGGTTTTGTGATAAAAGTACGTCAAATCTCTAGGCAAATTATCCCTAATTCTAGGGAAATTTCGAAGGGTGCTTGTGTGCTTATTATACCTTCAGTACAGAAAAAAATCGCCCGCAATAGGAGCGAGCGATTGTAAACAAAATTGTAAGTAATCGTTTTCTTTTTCAGCGCAATTTTTCTCATTCTTACAAAGTCAAAATTCAGTTTTTTTTACAAAATGAGAAATCCCTATTTATAGTTATTTTTGAAGAATACCCCATATACGGAAAAGCAAGAAAGGAGTCGAACTAGTAAAATATAGAAAATGCAACATAAAAACTAAATATAAGGTTTACTATACGTACAGCTCGATAGTACAAGATTAAAAAGTAGGTGCATTTCTTAGTAGTTGCATTAAGTAACTGTTATTTAATTCTTACTTTTGCGAATTAAAGTATGTGAAAAAATAGAATATGAATCTCAATCTTTTTCGAAAAACGGTATATCGTGGACTGAACTATTTTTTGTTTTTTGTCTTGTTATTTGCCGTAGGGCGTTTGGTGTTTTTGTTGAGCTACGGAGCATCAGAAGTTTTTGTGCAAGAAAAGTGGAAAATAGCTGAAGCTTTTATTGTAGGTGCGCGTTTTGATGTATCTGCTATCTGTTATGGCTTTTTGCCTTTGGTTCTTTTTTGGTTAACCTCTTTGTTCATTCCCAAAAAAAATGAAGAGGGATTTAGTCGATTTTACGCCAATTTTTCACGCTACTATTTACTATTTGTAGCGATTGTTTTCCTTACCTTAATCGTAATTGATTATTTTTTCTATCAATTTTTTCAATCTCACATCAACTTGCTGTTCTTTGGAATCTTCAACGACGACACAACAGCTGTATTAACATCGGTATGGACAGATTACCCCTTGTTTGCCATTGGATTGGTCTATGTTTTAGTGATAATTGCTTGGTTGTATTGGAGTAAAAAAGTCAAAAACAAACGAGTAAATCCAGTACAACCGCGTGCAAAAATATATGCGGTGATCACCTTGTTGGTATTTCCTTTATTTTTCATTGGAATGAGGGGAAGTGTTGGTGTATTTACGTTGAGAAGAGAACATACCAATATTTCAAAAAATGAATTTGTAAATTCACTGTGTTATAATGCTTTATATTCTTTGAAGTTTGCCAATTCCGAACGAAAGGACAACGCGATTCGTCCTGATGTAGAACACGAATTAGCCTCCAATGGATTTGCAAGTGTTGAAGAGGTTCAATTGGGATATAAAGGAGATAGTGAGCGTGAATTGTTTGATCAATCGCTATTTACAAAAACAAAACACCGAGAGTTTCTTCAACAAAACCCTCCCAATGTGGTGTTTTTACAAATGGAAAGTATGAGTAACCACTACTTCGATTTGAATAGTGAAACGTTAAACTTACTAGGCGATTTAAGTGAAGAACTGCCTAATTTATACTATTTTAAAAACAGTTTATCGGCTTATAATGGGACCATTCAAACACTGGAAGACTTTTTGATTGGTACCCCAAAAACCATCATCTCTCAATCGGTATATTTCGATACCCCTTTTTCGAGTTCAATTGCTATTCCTTTCAAAAATAGCGGGTATGAAACCTATTTTTTAACAGGAGCAAGTATTTCGTGGCGAAATATCGATAATATGATTAAGCATCAAAAGTTTGATATTATTCAAGGAAAAAATTTCATCCAAGAAAAATTTCCTACCGCAGAGGAATTCGCTTGGGGCGTTCACGATGGATATCTCTTTGACTATATCCGTGAAACCCTACAAGAAACAAAAAGGCCTGCGTTTATTTTTGGATTGACCATTAGTAACCACACACCTTTCGAAGTGCCTTCATATTTCAAAAAGAAACCCATCACCATGAGTGAAGAGATGAAGAAGAAAATCCGCGTCGATGAGAAAACAGCTTACGCTAATTTTTACTCCCATCAATATGCGGCTTCTGAACTCGCTCGCTTCATCAAAGAAATTCGCAATTCTCCGTTAGGGGAAAATACAATTGTTGTAGCTTCAGGAGATCACAACATTCGCCAAGTATTTGAATATACACCAGAAGAAGGATTCTTAAAGCGAAGTGTCCCTATTTTGATGTATATTCCAGAACAGTATAAACCGGCCTTTTTTGACGCAGATGTTTTGGCTTCACACAAAGATATATTTCCTACTATATTTAATTTAGCGCTTTCCGATGCGACCTATTTTTATACGGGAGATGATCTCTTTGACCCTGAGGTAGAACACCGATTTGCCTTAAATGATTACAGTTTTATCGCCGATGATAAGGGAGCAATCGCTATTGAAAACAATCAACCCTATTACTATACCTGGAGCAATCAGCAAAAGAGAAAACTACAAGTAGGGGATAACACCTCTAGTCATGCGTTGTATTTGCAACATAAGATGCAGGCGTATACCGTAATGAAAACAGTAGAAATCTATAAAAGCATCAACCAACATCAAAATAAACACAAATAGAATTGACACTTTAACCTGCTTTTTTTTGGATTATTTTGTTTTTTTGACGCTATATAGTAAACAAAAAAATAGAATTATGAATAAGTATGTGTTAGTGATGATGATGTTGTTGGTAGGAACAACCGCATTTGCCAATTCAACTACAAGTGAAGGATTGCTTGGCGGAATAGGCTTAACAGGTTCTGTAATAGCTATTGTTGCCTCCTGGTCGCGTAATAACTCGGTACTCTGGGCTATCCTTCACGGATTTTTAGGGTGGTTTTACGTCGTTTATTTTCTATTATCCTCTAAGAAAAAGGAATAAAAAAAAGAGATTTGGTGTGATGCCAAATCTCTTTTTCTTTATAATATCTCAGCATTGAGCTGTGAATTTTTCTGCTGTCACCGACTAGTGATTGTGTAAAAAAGCTTGTCTATTCAAAAGTGTTTCTTCACTTTCGACGTGATTGTCGTCTGGAATACAACAATCAACAGGACAAACAGCAGCACATTGTGGTTCTTCGTGGAAGCCTTTACATTCTGTACACTTAGAAGGAACAATGTAGTAAAACTCGTCCGAAACAGGATCTTGAGCTGCATCAGCATCAACTTCTGTTCCATCAGGTAAAACAACACTTCCTCTTAAGGCTGTCCCGTCTTTATATCTCCAATCGTCAGCTCCCTCGTATATCGCATTGTTCGGGCACTCAGGTTCACAAGCACCGCAATTTATGCATTCGTCAGTTATAATGATTGCCATAGCTTATATTTTGTTTTTTATGTATTAACTTTGCTACAAATTTACACCCAAAACATTTCAGAAACAAATCAATATGGATTTAGAAGCTAAAAAAAAAGCATTCGTAACGTTAGGAGATTTTTTAAGACAATTTGCTACAAATGAATTTGTAAAAAGTGAAAAAGTTGAACATAATGATACTTTTTTTTCTTCATTTGAGACTCTAATCGAAACATCAGTCCACTATAATGGATGGTTTGTAAAGGAACAAGTTCTATTTGCCATTCAATCATGGGCAAATGCTTTAACAGAAGAAAATATAAACCAATGGTGCTCTGCTTATGATTTTTCAATAGAACCGTTGAAAAAAGTAGGCCTTATCTTAGCGGGAAATGTCCCTTTAGTGGGATTTCACGATCTGATTTCCGTGCTGATTTCTGGAAATATTGCCCTTGTTAAATTGTCGTCTAACGATCAAAAATTACTGCCTCTTTTAGCAGAATACCTACAAACCGTAGAACCTCAGTTTGCTGAACGCCTCGTGTTTATCACAGGAAAAATGGAAGGATTTGACGCTGTTATCGCAACGGGAAGTAATAATACCGCTCGTTATTTTGACTACTACTTTAGCAACGTACCGCATATTATTCGAAAAAATAGAAATTCAGTTGCTATATTAACTGGGGAAGAAACACCTGAACAATTGACCGAATTGAGCAAAGATATCTTTACTTATTACGGTTTAGGTTGTCGAAATGTATCTAAATTATTCGTTCCAAGAGGATACGATTTTGAGGCTTTCTTTCAAGGAATGTACGCCCAAAAGGACGTAATTTTCTATGAAAAATATGCCCATAACTACGACTATAATAAAGCCGTTTTCTTGATGAGTGAATTCAAATTGTTAGACAATGGCTTTTTGACGATCAAAGAAGACGTTTCTTACGCCTCTCCCATTTCCTCTGTGTATTATGAATATTACGACGATATGGAGGATGTAATTGAACGATTGAAAAACGATCACGAGAAAATACAGTGCATCGTTTCAAATAAACTTACTGCGGATAGTATCGCATTTGGACAAACTCAATCCCCACAACTTTGGGATTACGCTGACCAAGTGGATACACTTGCGTTTTTATTGAAACTATAAGACAATGAAAAACATACATAACTTTTGTGCAGGTCCTTGTTTATTGCCACAGACGGTGTATGAACAAGCATCACAAGCCATTCTCAATTTCGAACATACGGGAATGTCTATTTTATCCATCTCCCACCGTAGTAAGGCGTTTCTGGCGGTTTTAGAAGAGGCAAGAGCATTGAGTCTAGAATTATTAGGCCTGCAAAACAAAGGATATGTCGCGTTGTTTTTACAAGGAGGAGCAAGTATGGAATTCTTGCGTGTTCCGTATAATTTGATGCGACAAAAAGCGGGATACATCAACACAGGAACCTGGTCTGCCAAAGCCATTGAACAAGCACAACTAATGGGAGAGGTCTCCATTGTAGCAAGCTCAGAGGACCAAGCATACACCTACATCCCAAAGGAAATCCACGTAGAGGAAGCACTAGATTATTTGCATTTTACATCAAATAACACCATTTACGGTACGCAGTTTAACTATATTCCCAAAACAAATGCACCCTTGGTATGCGATATGAGCTCAGATATTTATTCCCGTGAATTTGCCTACGATCAGTTGGATTTAATCTATGCAGGAGCACAGAAAAATATAGGACCAGCAGGTGTTAGCCTTATTTTGGTCAAAGAGGAAATACTCGGAAAAACCCAACGCCTAATCCCTCAAATGATGGATTATCAAGAACATATTAATACGGATAGTTTGTATCATACCGCCAATGTATTTGCAGTATATACGTGTTTATTGAATTTTAGATGGCTGAAACAACAAGGGGGAGTAGCTGCCATTGAACGCGTTAATAATCAAAAAGCTGCTTTGCTGTATCAGACTATTGACCAATTGGATTTTGTAAACGGCGTAGCTGCAGTTGAAGATCGATCAAAGATGAATGTAACGTTTCGCTTTGCAGAAGAACAAATGAATCAAGTGTTTGATCAACTATGTACACAAGCCAATATCGAAAACGTAAAAGGACATCGATCTGTTGGAGGATATCGAGCATCGTTGTATAATGCTGTTCCACTCGAAAGTGTAGCTGCACTAACAACGGTTATGCACCAAATGAAGACGAAGGTCTAACGAATAAAAAAGAACACGATGAGAGTATTAGCCAATGATGGTATACCAGAAGATATCAAACACAATTTAGAAACTTTCGGTTTTGAAGTAAAAGAGGTACGCGTAGCCCATGAGCAATTGGTGGCCTATACCCAAAAAAATGAAATCGATATACTTTTAATTCAACAAGGAACCTTGTTGACCAAACGCATGATTGACGAACTCAATCATCTAAAAGCAATTGTCTTTGCTGGAGTGACAGTCAATTTAGAAAGTATTGATCACATTAAGAGCAATGGAATTAGCGTTATTTGGGCAGAAGAAGCGTTGGCTAATGCCACGGCAGAAATGGTCTTAGCGCACTTGTTTAGCGGTGCAAGGTTGTTGCAAGAAGCCAATAGAAATATGCCCTTAGAAGGAGATACGATGTTTAAATCTCTACAGCAATCGTATAGTTCAGGAGTTGAACTATCAGGAAAGACTTTGGGGATAATAGGGATGAATTTAGCAGGGCAATTGCTCGCACAAAAGGCATTGGGACTAGGGATGCATGTGGTGTATAGCGATAGTGCTACACCAAAAGTAAAGGCAGCGTTCGAATTGCCTAATGGCCTTGTATTTCCAATTGATTTGGAAGCTATTCCCCTGAGCGAATTAGCTGCTCAAGCTCATTTTATTTCTATTCACACAAAGTATTTCCAACGTTATGTAGTGAATAAAGACACTTTTGAGCAAGCAGTTAACCTAATTGGTATTGTGAATTGTGCTTATCCTGAGGCAATTAATGAAGTCGATTTAGTCGATGAGGTAAACAAAGAAACTATCCTTTTTGCTGGATTAGATCGCTTTGAAGAGGAACCCCATCCGGCAATACAAGTACTCATGCAACCAGCGTTTTCACTTTCACCAAATATTGGAACAGCAACACACGAAAGCCAACATGATATTTGGAGTGAAATACAAAATAAAATGCGAGAATTATTAAATTAATTGCGTAGATTTATTCAAAAAACAAATAGTATGTTAGAGCAAATAACAAAATTGATTGAACAAGTATCTGCTAAGGAAGTAAGTGGATCAGCTATCTCTAGTGATTTAACCGGAGCCGTTACCAAAGAAACAGGCGACAGTATTATCAACGGTTTCAAAGATAGTATCAGTAGTGGTAATATCGGCGGATTAACTGATCTATTGAGTGGAGGAGTTAGCAACTTAACTTCCAATCCAATGGTATCGGGAATGATTGGAAATCTCGTTTCAGGTTTGACAGAGAAAATTGGATTGCCAGAAGGAGTGGCATCAAACTTTGCAGATACTGTAATTCCATCGGTAATTGAAATGATCGTATCTAAAGTACAAGGCGGAGAAAGTGGATTTCAACTTACAGATTTACTAAGCGGTTTAAGCGAGGGTAATGGAGGAGGACTAAAAGATATGTTAGGTTCTTTAACAGGAGGAAAAGAAGGTCTTGGTGGGGCTATAGATGCATTGAAAGGATTGTTCTAGTTGATAGAGACACAAGATAAAAAAAAGCCAAAAGGAATTTCTTTTGGCTTTTTTTATTGTATCTTTTTACTACCTTGATTGTCTATAAATAAAAAAAAATGTCTACCCGTCAATTACTGCTTGATTTCCTGTCTTTTTTGCGAAGACCTACTACTGAAAAAAGTTCCCATACACCTGCACAAGCAATTGTACACCTGTTCCGTTTATGGTGTTGCCTATTTGTATTTATCATATTTGGTGGTGTTTTGGTCGATTCTATTATTGATGTGCCACAACACGATCGATTTGAGGAAGTAATGCAGCAAATTGGCATAGCCGGATTTATTGTATTCGCTGTGTTAATCGGTCCTTTATTGGAAGAGGTAGCCTTTCGATTAGCCATGCGTTTTCGCTTGCGCTATGTGTTAGTAGGCGCAGTGGCCTTTGTCCTGTATATGGGGCAAGCCGCTTCTGCAGTAATCGAAAAATATACGGAAAATGGAATGCTGTACTTCACCCTGCTACTCATACTAGCACTGGTTGCTTTCATCAGTGTATGCTTCAAATATACAGCAGCAATGGCTAAGGGATGGAATACTTACTTTCCCTTGATCTTTTATGGCTTGTCCTTTTCTTTTGCCTTAATCCACATTTTTAATTTTGAAGATTTTCCCATACGTGTCATCCTTTTAGCTCCAATTATTACCCTGCCTCAATTTATTCTAGGATTGGGAATGGGGTATTTGCGCATGCGTTTTGGATTTTGGTATGGTTATCTCTTTCACGTTTTAAACAATGGCTTCGCTATAAGCGTATTTTTATTGTTGCCCCATTAAGTGGATATAACTAAAAAAAGGAGAGGGAGAAAATCACATAAATACGTACTTTTGTTTAAAATTTTCAAGATATGAATAGCATTCATTGGCACACAAAAGCATTTGAGGAATTGACATTGGATGAGTTGTATGATATCATGCAATTGCGCACCAATATTTTTGTAGTGGAACAAAATTGTCCTTATCCTGAATTGGATGGTAAAGATAAAAATTGCCTACATGTATTTGCAACACAACACGGAAAGGTAATTGCTTATGCTCGAATTGTTCCACCGGGACTGAGTTATAAAGAAATTTCAATTGGTAGAGTTGTCGTGGATCAAGCACATAGAAAAGACGGATTAGGCAAAATCTTACTCGCCCTAACCATCGAAAAAATTGAAGAAGAATTTGACCAACAGCCTATTCAAATCGGAGCGCAAACCTACTTAAAGAAGTTCTACAGCTCGTTTGGCTTTGAGACTGTTTCAGCAGAGTATTTGGAAGATGGCATACCTCATGTAGATATGATTCGCAAGTAGTGAACAGCATGGGGCGCATGATATACTAAAAAGGGAATGGCTTGTAATTGCAAGCCATTCCCTTTTTAGTATATCATTTTACGTTTGGTGGATTAGTCTATTTCAAACAGTGTTTTTTAGATGAAGATTGGTCTAAGTATTTCTCATTCAACCCCTAACTATTACACTTGTTTCAGTTTCCATTTTCCTCGTTTAAAAGCAATAAAAGCTAATACTGCGATGAGTGTTTCCGCAGCAGGAATAGCAATAAAAACACCTTCGGCTCCCCAGTTAAAATAGTAAACAAGAGCGTAAGCTAGTGGAATTTGGAAGAGCCAGAATCCTACAAAGTTAAGAATGGAAGGCGTAAGCGTGTCGCCTGCACCGTTAAAGGCATTCATTAGCGTCATTCCTATTCCGTAAAAAACAAAACCACTGGCACCTATGTACATCGCTAGAATAGCAACCGATTTGATGTCCTCTTGTGTCGTAAAGATAGAGGCTAGGTAATCTGCCATGGTAAAGAAGATTACGGTTACAACTAGCATGTAGATTACGTTGTATTTTAGGGTTGTCATAACGGATTGAGCGGCGCGTTGTGGATCTTTATTTCCCAAGTGTTGCCCAACTAAAGTAGAGGCAGCATTGCTCAATCCCCAAGCGGGTAAAATAAAGAAAATCATTAAGCGCAAGCAAGTCAAGAAACCAGACGACCCGATTTCACCACTACTCTGAGCGACAATGCGGGCTAAAATCACCCAGCTACACGTTGAAATCATGTATTGGACCATGCCAGGGATAGCTATTTTTAAAATGTGCCAAACCTTTTCCCCTTGCATTTTAAAGTACTGCCATTTCAGTTGAATTAACGAGTCTTTACGCGTTAAGAAGTAAATTTGATACAATACTCCCGCACTGCGTCCGATCGCTGTGGAATATGCCGCACCGTCTAACCCCATTTCAGGAAATATCCACCAACCTCTCACGAGAATAGGGCACAGCACAATATTGATAAGATTCCCTAACCACAAACTCTTCATGGCAATCGCTGCATTTCCTGCGCCTCGAAAAATACCATTGATTAAAAAGAGCATCATGATGGATACACAACTCACCAATAGGATACGCGTATAGTTGTAGCCATAGGCTGCAGATTCCGCTGAGGCACCCATCCAAATCAACCAATCTTTGGCGTAAATAAAGCCAAAGAAACTCAAAATAATTGTGATAATTGAAGCGATAGAAATTGCTTGTGCCGCATGAATAGACGCTTGTTCCCTGTCTTTCTCTCCTATACGACGCGCAATAATTGCCGTGGCAGCCATGCTAATCCCAATGCAAATCGCATATATAATCGATAGTAGAGACTCTGTTAACCCTACCGTTTGTATGGCATAGGCGCTCTCTTTCAGGTGACCGACAAAATACAAATCAACTAAAGCAAAAACCGATTCCATCAGCATCTCAAACATCATGGGAATCGCCAATAAAAGCACCGCTTTATTCGTTGGAATCTTTGTTAAGTCTAGATTTTCATTGGAAAAGGATTGCTTGATAAGTGCAAAAAAACCTGTTTTTGAAGATACTTCGGTCGTCATAGGAAAGGT
Organism: Myroides sp. DF42-4-2; assembly: GCF_030326445.1. Classification (NCBI taxonomy): domain Bacteria; kingdom Pseudomonadati; phylum Bacteroidota; class Flavobacteriia; order Flavobacteriales; family Flavobacteriaceae; genus Myroides; species Myroides sp. DF42-4-2. The sequence goes on along the minus strand of NZ_JACAKI010000016.1, from coordinate 61,369 downwards.
AAAAAAGTTAGCAAATGTATCATTTTATTTAAAAACTAGCGCATATATTATACCAATGGCTTTGGTAGTAATCAAGTTGAAGTATCTTTGCGAGATGTTAGAAATTTTGTATCAAGATCAATATGTAGTAGCTATTAATAAACCTCGTGATTTATTGGTGCACAAGTCGTTTATAGCCAGTGATATCCAAGAGTATGCCGTACAGCTTTTGCGCGATCAAATAGGGCAATACGTCTATCCCGTTCATCGATTAGACCGAAAAACCTCAGGAGTATTGTTATTTGCTTTGGACAAAGAAGTTTTAAAGCAGCTCAATGCTATTTTTGCTACGCGGCAGGTTGAGAAAAAGTATTTGGCTATAGTACGTGGTTATACTGTGGATGAAGAAACAATAGACTATGCGCTGACTAATGACAGCGGTCAAGTGCAAGAGGCAAAAACGTATTATAAAACGCTAGAGCGCGTGGAGGTGGCTATTCCCTTCGGAAAACATGCAACTTCGCGTTATTCTTTAGTTGAAGCCTATCCAGAAACTGGGCGTCAACACCAGTTGCGCAAGCATTTTAAACATATTTTTCACCCTATTCTAGGAAGCCGTCCACATGGATGCAACAAGCAAAATAAACTGTGGTTGGATCAATTTGGCTTAACCGCTATGCTGCTACACGCTGTAGCGCTGACTTTTGAACACCCTGTGACCAAAGAGCACATTCACCTAACAGCGACCCTAGATGAACAGTACGAATTGTACAATGCCCATTTAGGATTTAACTTGCAAGCGTATTATAAAAAATAAAAAAAGCGCAGCCAAACTGCGCTTTTTTATGAAAAGAATACTAAACTATATTTTGCTTAATTTATCTAATGTGTATAGAATCAATTGATCAACTGCTGCATACGGATCTTCCGAAAAAGTGCCATTGGCGCGGTTGGCAATGATTGTGTTTAAAGAAACAGCGTGATGTCCTAGCAATTTCGCTAAACCATAAATTGCAGAGGTTTCCATTTCAAAATTGGTAATGCGGTAGTCGTTAAACGCAAAATTGTCAATTTTGTGGTTCAAGGCTGGATCTTGAATAGGTAAACGCAATACGCGTCCTTGTGGCCCGTAGAATCCACCCGCAGTTCCCGTAATTCCTTTGAATGTTTGCTCACTGCTCAATTGCTCCTCCAACCAAGGACTATTCTGAATAAAGTAGGGGCGTCCTTTTCTTAAATCCCATTGTGTATGAGCAATAAAAGCCTCCTCCATGGCATAATCAGTAATATCCTCAATCAGGTAGGAACGCATCATATTGTCCAAGCCTAATCCATATTGAGAGAGAACGAAACTATTGACAGGAATATCCGCTTGCAGAGAACCAGAAGTTCCAATGCGAACAATATTTACCGAAGTCAGGTCTTTTTTAATTTCCCTTGTCTCTAAATCAATGTTGAATAAAGCGTCAATTTCATTGACAACAATATCAATGTTATCCGGTCCAATCCCTGTTGAAATTACAGAAAAACGCTTGCCCTTGTACGTTCCAGTATGCGTTTTAAACTCCCTTTTTTGCGTTGAAAATTCAATCGTATCAAAATGTCTTGAGATTCGATCTACGCGATTCTGATCGCCAACAAAAATGATGTTTTCCGCTAAGTGTTCGGGTCTTAAATTCAAATGGTATACACTGCCATCCGGATTTAAAATAAGTTCAGATGATTTTATTTTCATGCTCTTTATTTTTTAACCGCCTACACGTTTTACTTTGTAGCCTTTCTTTTGTAAATACTCCATGATCTTATCGCGAAAATTACCCTGAATGATAATCTCACTGTCTTTGGCACTTCCTCCAACGCCACAAAGTGTTTTCAACTCTTTAGCTAGCGCCTTTAAATCGTCGTCATTTCCTTCAAAACCTTTAATAATTGTGGCAATTTTACCCCCTCTATTTTTTTTGTCTAAATGAGCTTCTAATCGTTGCTCCTGGGGAGGTAGGGTGTCAATTCCTTCATCTTGACTCAATTCAAAGTCCTTATTGGTTGAAAAAACAAAACCACCAAGATCTTCTAAACTGCTGATTTTTTTTGCCATTTTACTTACTAGGTTTTAGGTATCAAATTTATTGCTATCATTCAAAGGTAATAAAAAAAGGTAAAATGGGAGAGGAGAAAGTGGAAAATGGAAAGGGGAGAGTTAGTATTTCCTCCCCCCAGTTCCCATCACCAAAATATTATTTTATTAATCCCAGTTCAACTAAGCGTTGGTGTAGAAATTCACCTGCTGTAATGTCGTCGAATTTTTTTGGATGTGTCTCATCGATACAGTTTTCTAAACAATCCAAAGGCATATCGCTCACGGGATGCATGAAGAAAGGAATAGAAAATCTCGAGGTACCCCATAGTTCTCTAGGAGGATTCACCACTTGGTGAATAGTTGATTTTAAGCGGTTATTCGAATGTCTAGACAACATATCCCCAACGTTGATCACTAATTCATCATCTGCTGCGATAGCGTCAATCCATTCGCCCTTGTGATTCTGTACTTGTAATCCTTTTCCCTGTGCCCCCATTAATAAGGTAATCAAGTTGATGTCGCCATGGGCTGCTGCGCGAACCGCATTTTTAGGTTCATGCGTGATAGGTGGGTAGTGGATTGGACGTAAAATACTGTTTCCGTTTTTGACAAATTTGTCAAAGTAAAATTCTTCAAGTCCCAAGTAAAGTGCCAATGCTCTTAACACGTATACTCCTGTTTTTTCAAGCATTTGATACGTTTGCTTTCCGATGGGGTTAAACTGTGGCAGCTCCTCTACCACAACGTTGGCAGGATAGCTTTTTTCCAGTTCAGCATTGTTCTCTACATACTGTCCAAAGTGGAAAAACTCTTTTAAGTCACCTTCAGATCGCCCTTTGGCGTGCTCTTTACCAAAAGATACATATCCCCTTTGGCCTCCAATGCCTGGGATTTCGTATTTTTTCTTGGTCTCTAAGGGAAGGTTGAAAAAATTGCGGACTTCTGTGTAGAGATTCTCAACTAATTGATCGTCTAAGAAGTGTCCTTTTAATGCTACGAATCCAATTTCTTCGTAGGCTTGGCCGATTTCATTTACAAACTTTTGTTTACGTACCGGGTCATCCGATAGGAAATCACGTAAGTTAACACTAGGAATGTTTTGCATTGTCTAAGTTGTTAGTTGCTCTTACTGTTTTATAGAAAGCAAAAGTAGGTAAAATACATCATAGTATGGAACTATAACATTTATTTAATAGTGTATAACAAATAGACGTTTCGCCACTATATCCTTTTTGTAATTATATTTTTAGTACGTATTAAATCAAAAGAGGTAAAAAAACGAATTTAATTTCACATATGTTCTTTTATTTATAGGTTTTTACGCGAGATATACGAACTATTTTTAGCGCAAAATATGAATTGTCTGATTTTTTTTTTAAATTTCGATAGAATTAAATAAAAAAGATAGTTATGAAATTACCAATTGTATTAAAATCAAATGAATTTGTGGTGTTAGTTACTGTTGATATAGATCCAAAGTATGAGTTAAAAGAAATGGACCCTTTTTATGCAAGTTTGCCAAAAAGCTTTAAGCCTATTTTTCAGAAAATGGACAATTCAACGATTCGCGTGTATTGCATTAGCAATAATGAAGATGATTTAATGTTTTGTTTACGTCAAACAGGATATAAAACTACTTTACTATAGCGATGGCATCACTCCTGTATTTTAAAAGACATAATTTATTGTTTTAAACTGTTTCTCCCTTTGGTGCAAACAGTTTTTTTTATTTTATAATAAACTGAAAAAGCAAGCACAACATAAAATAGCAATGTTGAAGAACGAAAAAAAACTTTGCTTTTGAGTATATTATTTCCCTTTTTAACTGTTTGATATCTTGTGTTCTATTACTGCTATATTCTTGCTACAGTTGAGAACAACTGTATTGTTGTTTTCTTCTTTTCTCCCTGGGGCATTCTGACATAAAAACATTATGCACACCCAATACATCGTAAAAAGGCTTTCTTTTATTCAAATAAAAAAAATGATGAAGGTGAAATAATAGCAAGTAGTTCTCGTTATATAAAAAGAAGATTACCCCAACTCCTCTGTTTTAGTTTTTAGTAAAAAATAGTGTAAAATGAGAACTTTGCTTTGCTTTTTTCCCTGTTTTGTAGAAATGCAACAGCTGCCTTAAATAAAAAGAGGATTTCCTTTTTGATTTTATTAAGGGGAACCGTTATAAGCTACGTTAAAATTGTTAATTAGCTAAGAGAGTGGTTTTTTATACTCGTTTACAAGTATTTGTTAAATTATTGATTTTATCTTTTATTTTTAAGTAATATTATTTTTTTATTTACAATAATTTATTTAATTTTATACTTGAAACTCTAAAATAATGAGTAATAAAAGTTAAATTATTACTAAATAAAAAAAGTTGGTTTTTTTTGGTATGTTGTTTGGGTTTATCTTTGTAACGTAAAAGATTGAGAATATGATATTGGCTTTAACTGTTTCGTTATTTCCCTCTTGTGGAAGTGATAATTTAACTGAAAAAGGGCAGAAAGAAAATGATACAAAGCAACTGGATCTCTTGAAAAAAGAAGATTCAGAGGGAGTGTTTTTTAAGATACTAGCACAAGATTCGTTGCAAACGATTACCATCAGTAAAAAGGGAATTGTGTACGCTAGTTTAAAACCCAATGTAAAAATTGTTTTTCCTTATGAGGAACCACTGATTGAAGGTGAGGGTAGGGTGTACCGTTCAGCTAGTGCGAATGAAAAAATTGAGATCGTCATTTACAAAGACGATAGTGCTCGCTCTTTTTTAGACGGTAGATTTGATCATTCGGTGGCCGTGAGTTTAAGTAAGAAAGACGGAATTGAAACTGACTTTGCATGTTTTGGACACTACTTATACGATAAAAAATTATCGGGTAACTGGGTGTTCAAAGCCTTTGAAAATAAGAAAATTGAAGAACTGGGTATTAATCAAATTCCTTTAGTGTGTATTGATGTCAATACGCGTAGTTTTTCTGGCAGCGGTGGCAATCACATGATTTATGGTGATCTGCGCTGTGAAGGCGATAACATCGCTTTCAAAATTGTACTCTCCCCTGATTATGTTTCATTAAACGAGAGCAGAGAAAAAGAATTGTTAGAAATTCTTGAAGAGTGCGATCGCTATGAATTAGATGGAGATGATTTGAATTTATTTATAGGAGAAGATCTAAAATTGCAGTTTTTTAGAGATACCTATAACGTATAACATTGGGAGTAAATAATTTGTAATAAGAAAAGGTTGAAAACTTAATTGTTTTCAACCTTTTTTATATCCTCTGGTTTAACCGCATCTCTTCGGTCTTCCACTATTTTATAAGCATTGACAATGCGCTTCACTAATTTGTGACGAACAATATCTTTATCGTCTAAGTATAACATACCAATTCCTTCAACATCTTTAAGAATTTCGATGGCTTCTTTTAATCCAGAAGAAACTTTGCGCGGTAAGTCGATCTGACCGGGATCTCCAGTAATGATGAATTTAGCGTTTTTACCCATACGCGTTAAAAACATTTTCATCTGAGAATGGGTTGTATTTTGTGCTTCATCCAAGATTACAAAAGCATTGTCCAAGGTTCTACCTCTCATAAAAGCCAAAGGTGCAATTTGAATCACTCCTTTGAAAAGATAGTCTTCTAAGGTTTGAGGGGGAATCATATCGCGCAATGCATCGTATAAGGGTTGCATATACGGATCTAATTTTTCTTTCATATCCCCAGGTAAAAAACCAAGGTTTTCACCTGCTTCTACTGCGGGTCGAGTTAAAATGATTCGCTTGACTTCTTTGTTTTTTAAGGCGCGAACGGCCAAAGCAACACCCGTATATGTTTTTCCAGTACCCGCTGGGCCTATGGCAAAAACCATATCGTTTTTCTCTACAAATTTGACTAGTTTTTGTTGATTGTCTGTCATTGCCTTGATTAGCTTTCCGCCAACGCCGTGCACTAAAACATCATCTAGTGCTGTGGTTTGCTGTAAATCGCTATCCATCACAATGCGCTCAATCGCATTCTCATCAATTTTATTATATCGAGTAAAGTATTTTATCAGACGCACAAATTTGCGTTCGAATTCATCTAAAACCTCTTCTTCTCCATAGATTTTTAACAAAGATCCTCGTGCGATGATTTTAACACGTGGATAAAGCTTTTTTAAGACGTCTAAATGTAAGTCTTGTGGTCCCCAAAACTCTTTAGGGCTAATTTCCGAGAGTTCTATTATTCTTTCGTTCAATACTAATACGAATTAATTAAAAAAATAGTCTAATTTTGTATTTCAAATCTACTATAAAAATTTGATTTTTCTTATAAAAACAGAGACTAAAAAATAATGCAGCGAATAATTACATTAACAACTGATTTTGGATATACCGATTATTATGTAGGAGTTTTAAAAGGGAAGATATATTCTAATATTCAAAATTGTAATGTAGTGGATATCTCGCATGGTGTGAGAAATTATCGAGTGGCCGATGCGGGATTCGTACTTTCTATGGCCTATAGCCATTTTCCGAAAGGAAGCATTCATATTTTGTCTGTTGCATCTGCTATCTTGCCTTTTTCCCCCGCTATTTGCGTAAAATATCAAGATCACTATTTTATTGGAACGGATAATGGCGCAATCGCAGTTACGTTGGGAACACATCAATTTGAACAAGCAGTTGCCATTAATCACGTCGAAGGGATGAGTACTAATGACGTCTTTGTCTATTGCGCTTATCAATTGTGCGAAGGAAAAGAATTACACGCCATTGGTCAGCCTATTGACAGCTTGTATAAAATGAATCTCCTGGTTGAAAATCTAACGATAAAGCCCAATCTGATTATTGGAACCTATGTCTATGAGGATAAGTTTGGTAATCTTGTGAGTAACATATCTAGAGAGGTATTTGAACAAGTTGGGCGTGGAAGAAACTTTGGTATTCGAATAAAAAATCGTACAATTACAAAAATAAATGAATACTATGCCGATTTTAATGCCAATGATCCTAGTGAACTGAGTGGAAAAGCAGGAGAATTACTCGCTTTGTTCAATGAAGTTGGGCAATTGGTAATCGCCATTATGTATTCTACAACTAATGAACCTGGTGGTTCTATTCGAACGCTCTTGGGTGTGAATCTAGAAGATCAGTTGTTTATCGAATTTAGTGAAGCCTAATCTAAAGTAAAAAAATATGTTTGTACGTATAGTAAAACTTACCTTACAAGAGGATAAAATCGATGATTTTTTAAATCATTTTGAAAAATATAAAGATCAAATTCGCAACTTTCCCGGTTGCCAATTCTTAGAAGTCTACCGTGATAAACACCAAACGAATATCTTTTTTACCTACAGCTATTGGTCTGAAGAAGCTGATCTAGCAACCTATAAAAAATCGACGTTATTTGGCGAAGTATGGCCTTATTTTAAAACGTTGTTTAAGGAAAAAGCAGAAGCCTGGAGTGTGGACAAATATGCTACATTAAAATAATCGCATTTACGATATGAAAGCACTGTGTTTGCGCGAAATTAAATCCTTCTTTGGATCGCCCATTGGCTACTTAGTCATCATTGTTTTTTTGATTATTAATGGATTGTTTCTTTGGGTGTTTGACGGAGATTACAACATTCCCCAAAGTGGTTTTGCTGATTTATCTCCTTTTTTCTTTTTGTCTCCTTGGGTATTTTTATTTTTAATTCCCGCAGTGACTATGAGAAGTTTCTCAGAAGAGATCAAACAGGGAACCATAGAATTGCTATTGACCAAACCGTTGTCCCCTTGGCAAATCGTCTTGGGAAAGTTTTTTGGTGTATTGGTGCTGGTGATTTTAGCTATTCTGCCTACACTGGTATATGTTTGGGTGTTGCAAAATAATCTATTAGCAGGACAGACTTTTGATATGGGGAGTGTTATAGGTTCGTACTTGGGACTAGTATTCCTCGGAGCTGCCTATGTAGCTATGGGGATTTTTGCCTCCTCGCTTACTAGTAATCAAGTGGTGTCGTTTATTTTAGCTGTTGTATTCTGCTTAATCGCTTCTTACGGATTGATGATGTTAGATCGCATTCAAGCCATACACGGTATAGGGAAATTTGGAATTAACGCCCATTTTAGCAGTATTTCTAAAGGGGTAATCGATACAAGAGACCTTCTTTATTTCCTCTCTTTCTCTGCTGTATTCTTGAGTTTAACCGTATTTCGAATTAATCAATTGCGCAAATAATGAAAAGAGAAACAAAGAAAAATATTGTTCAGCTCGGAATTTTTATTGCAGGAATTGTACTGTTAAATGCAATTGGAGCTTATGTATATCATCGTTTTGATTTAACGCAAGACAAGCGTTATACTCTTTCGCCTATTACCAATGACATTATTGATCAAGTCACAGAACCAATTTTAATAGAGGTCCTGTTAGAAGGTCAGTTTTCTCAAGAATTTGTGAAGTTACAAGGTGAAACTCGCCAGCTATTGGAGGAGTTTAGTGCTGAAAATCCCAATATTTTATTTCGATTTGTCAATCCTTTAGAAGAAGGAGGTGCAACGGAAGATCAAATTGTCAGTAATTTATACGAACTCGGTGCAAAACCGGTGACTCTCACCGTAAACAATAAGGGAATCCAATCACAAGCATTAGTTTTTCCTTGGGCTTTTGTCAGCAAAGGGGAACAAATGGTCAAAGTGCAATTGTTGAAAAATATGATTGGCGCTAATACAGAAGAAAAAGTATTAACGTCGATTCAACACTTGGAGTATGCTTTTACCGAGGCTATTGCAAAAGTCAACCTACCTAAGTCGAAAAAGATCGCCATTTTAAAAGGCAATGGTCAACTAGAGGATCCTTATCTGGCTGATTTTCTAATTAGTGCCAAAGATAATTATCACCTTGCGCCCTTCACGTTAGATTCGGTGGCTCAATCACCACAAGCAACTTTAGCACAATTGCAAGAATTCGATCTAGCAATTATGGCTAAACCGACGAAGGAGTTTGACGAAAAACAAATTGAAGTGTTGGATCAATTTATAATGAATGGCGGTAAAACGCTGTGGTTGTTGGATCAGGTTCAAGCCGACTTCGACAGCTTACGCGCTAAAGGATCTCTATTTGCTTATCCCAAAGACCAATCACTTGGAGAGATGTTGTTTAAATACGGGGTGAGGATTAATCCCTTATTAGTAAAAGACGAGGTAGCTACTCCTATTAAATTGGCGCTAGGTCGTCAAGGAAGTGAAACGCAATATGGAGAATTTATTTGGAAGTTCGCTCCATTTGTGTATCCAGAATCTACGCATCCAATTGTAAAAAATATAGAAGGCGTTCGCTTGGATTTTGTATCTCCAATCGACACCTTGAAAAATGATATCAAAAAAACAGTGCTGTTGCAATCTTCTGCTTATTCTTTAACCGTGGGTACTCCAACGGAAATTAATTTGAATATGATCAATGAAGAAACTTCGCCTGAACACTATAAAAATAAAGGAAATTACATCTTAGGTGTTCTGTTAGAAGGACAATTTAAGTCTGTTTTTGAAAATAGAATCTTGCCATTTGCATTACCAAATGCGAAAAAAAGAAGCGAAGAAACCAAAATGATTGTCATCAGTGACGGTGATATTATAAAAAATCAACTCGATCAAAACTACCAACCCATGGAATTAGGCTATGATAAATGGACTAATAAATTGTATGGAAATAAGGAGTTTTTGTTTAATGCTGTAAACTATCTTTTGGATGATTCAGGACTGATTAATCTTCGTACTAAGGAAGTTAAAATTCCAGTGCTAGACAAGATGCGTGTTTTTGAACGTTATTCAACGATTCAAATTATTGTTTTAGGAATTCCAATTCTCGTAGTACTCTTGATTGGATTTTTGTTTTCTTTCTTCAAAAGAAAGGCTTTTGTTAAAAAGTAGTGTAGATTCTGCTTTTATTATTGAAGTTAAACGAATATATTTGTAGGTGTAAAGCCTTTTACATATAAAAATATTTTAATATGAAGTTTATAGTATCGAGTTCCTATTTATTGAAGCAATTACAGGTGTTAGGAAGTGTTATTAGTAGTAGTAATACATTGCATATTTTAGACAATTTCTTGTTTGAATTAGATAATAATATCTTGAGAGTTTCAGCTTCTGACTTAGAAACAACAATGTCTGCTAGCCTAGAGATAGAATCAACTAGTCAAGGAAGTATCGCTGTTCCTGCTAAGTTATTGTTGGAAACATTGAAAACATTTCCTGAGCAACCATTGACTTTCTCAGTAAAGGAAAACAATACGATTGAAATTAGTTCTGATGTTGGTAAGTATGTGTTAGCTTATTCAGCAGGAGATGAATTCCCAAAAGCAGAAAGCTTAGAAGATCCATCGAGAACAGAAGTATCTGCTGGCGTATTGGCAACAGCGATCAGTAAAACGATATTCGCAGCAGGAAATGATGATTTAAGACCTGTTATGTCTGGAGTATTCTTTCAGTTTGCTCCAACAGGATTGATTTTCGTTGCTACAGATGCACATAAATTAGTGAAATATTCTCGTACAGATATTACTTCGCCAAGTGAAGCAAGCTTTATCATGCCGAAGAAACCATTGAATATTTTGAAAAATATCTTAATGGCCTCAGGTGCGGATGTTGTAATTGAATTTAATGATTCAAATGCGAAGTTTACCTTTGATAACTACGCTTTAACTTGTCGTTTAATTGACGGAAAATATCCAAACTACGAAGCTGTAATTCCAAAGGAAAATCCAAATAGATTATTGCTAAACCGCGTTCAATTCTTGAATTCTGTTCGTCGTGTGGCAATCTATGCCAATAAAACAACACACCAAATCAGATTGCGTATTGCTGGTACAGAGTTGAATATTTCAGCAGAAGATATCGACTACTCAAACAAAGCGGACGAGCGTCTTACTTGTGATTACCAAGGAGATGATATGCAAATCGGGTTTAATTCAAGATTCTTGTTGGAGATGTTGAACAACCTTCAGTCTGATGAGATTCAATTAGAAATGTCATTGCCAAACAGAGCAGGGATTCTAACACCCGTAGATGGTTTAGAAGACGGAGAAGCAGTTACAATGCTTGTTATGCCTGTTATGTTAAATAACTAATACAAAAGGTCTATGTTTATAGGCCTTTTTTGTTTATATAAAGCTGCGCTTATCTAGGTATGCGTAGTTTTTTTATACCTATATTTGTGATCAATCGCTAGTAAAAAAGGCATGAAAGATTCAAAACGCATATTAATTACCGGAGGCGCAGGCTTTATAGGAAGCCATGTGGTTAGAAACTTGATAGAAACATATCCCGAAGCAGTAATCGTCAATTTAGATTTGTTGACGTATGCAGGGAATGTAGCCAACCTAACAGGACTTGAACAAGCTCCGAATTATCAATTTGTTCAAGGCGATATTCGCGATGAAGCCTTTATTAACCAGTTATTTGCCACATACCAGTTTACGCATATCGTTCATTTGGCAGCCGAATCTCACGTGGATCGATCCATTGTCGACCCGTTGGCTTTTGTCACGACAAATGTTTTGGGAACGGTTGTTCTGTTAAACGCCTTTCGTCAACTGTGGGAAGGTAATTGGAAGGGGAAAGTATTTTATCACATTAGCACAGATGAGGTGTACGGCACTTTAGGCACTGAAGGCTTATTTGTTGAATCTACAGCCTATTCGCCAAATTCTCCCTATTCCGCTTCAAAAGCTAGTTCTGATCACTTTGTCCGCGCTTATGGTGAAACCTATCAAATGCCTTATTTGATTAGTAATTGTTCTAATAACTATGGGCCTAATCAGTACCCTGAAAAGCTGATTCCCCTAACCATCCAATGTATATTACACCAAAAACCAATTCCAGTGTACGGCACAGGCTCTAATATTCGCGATTGGTTGTATGTAGAAGACCACGCTCAGGCGATTCTCTTTATTCTTGCCCACGGTAAATTAGGAGAAACCTATAACGTTGGTGGGAATAACGAAGTGACAAATTTAGAGATTGTTCAACTCTTGTGTGATTTACTAGACACCGCCTTGATGCGCGAAGCAGGAGACAGTAGAAAGCTTATCCATTTTGTGGAAGATCGCAAAGGACACGACTTTAGATATGCCATAGATGCTAGTAAATTACAACAACTCGGATGGATGCCCCAAGTAACACTCCAAGAGGGATTGCATAAAACAATTGATTGGTACTTAGCGAATCAAGCGTGGATTGCTGCCATTGAAAATCGTAGAGCCTAAGGTATTATTTTTGATGTATGCGCAGATTCTCTCGAATGTAGTCGTAATACTCTCCTTTGTATGAGGCAATACTGTGTTCAAGAGTCGCAGCAGACACCCATTGCTTAGAAAGTGCGATTTCTTCTAAACAACCTATTTTAAGTCCCGTTCTCTTTTCAACCGTTTTTACAAATTCGGTAGCTTCAACCAGTGATTCATGGGTACCGGTATCGAGCCAAGCAAATCCTCTACCCAAAAGCTGAACAACTAGGTTGTTATGCGCTAAATACAAGTTGTTTAGGCTTGTGATTTCCAACTCACCTCTTTGAGAGGGAGTTAAGGTTTTAGTATATGCAACGGCGGTGTTGGGATAAAAATACAAACCTACGACCGCAAAGTTAGATTTGGGTTTTACTGGTTTTTCTTCTATTGAAAGCACTTGATGGGAATCGTCAAATTCAACTACGCCATAGCGTTCCGGATCTTTTACAGTATAACCAAAAACTACGGCTTTTTGATCTTGTTCTACGAGATGTATCGCTTGTTGTATTTTCTTTTGTAAGTCATTGCCATAAAATATGTTATCGCCAAGAATTAAACAAACAGGGTCTGAACCAATAAAATTTTCAGCAATGAGTAAGGCTTGGGCGATGCCCTCTGGTGCGGGTTGTACTGCGTATGAAAGTTGTATACCTAGTTGTTCTCCTGTACCGAGGAGTGATTCAAATATCGGCAAATCACGTGGCGTGGAAATTATTAAAATCTCGCGAATACCAGCTAACATAAGTGTCGACAATGGGTAGTAAATCATCGGTTTGTCATAGACAGGTAGCAGTTGTTTTGAAATCGATAAAGTAAGTGGATGTAGTCGAGTTCCTGAACCACCGGCTAGTATAATTCCCTTCATAGTATGGTTTTTTTTGGGAGGGGATAGCTATTGCTCCCCATACAGTGTTGAAAGATAAGTAAAGATTTTTGTTTTAGGTACACCAGCGTTAAAAATATTAGACGAAAAGAACTGTACATTGTCCCGCAGATTGCTGTGATACGCCCTATACGCAATTGATTTGTTTTAAAATGCGTTCAATTTCCTGTCTGATGTGCGCCCTATCTTCAGGACTTTGTCCTATAAAACGCGTTTGCTTGAGAAATTGTTTGTACGTTGTCGTTTGTATTTGGAGTAATATACCTAGTTTTTCCAAGTCTTCTAAGTTGTGTTGAAAGGAGACCTGGTGTTGTAAAGCCGCCAAGCCCAATTCACATAGAATTGACAAGGAAATTTTTTTGATGCTCGTGAGATCGTCAATTGCTAAGTTATCCAAGAAAATGTAAAATCCCAAGGGGGTCATATGCGGATGCTCTAAATAAGTTAAAAGGTTGTGGGTGAACGTGCAATTTGATGTTTCTCTTCGTAGATTGGAAATATTTTGTCTGAATTTGTTAGAAAATAAAGGCATAAATGTGTGAATATTATAATTAAATTTGTATTGAGCTGTTTTTTTAAATAGATGCTCAATTAGTATGCCTTCTATTGTTAAATATGGCACTCGTACGGAGAAAAAATAGTTTTTTTAAAAAAGATAAAAAATGCTAGATATTAAAGTGAGGTCACATGATGCATTTACTTTAGAAATGAAGGTTGGTTTTATTAAAGCCAAAGAGGAGCATCAAAGTGATTTTACCATCAATACTTGGATTTTCGTTCCAAATACGCTAGATCTCAATCAGTCGAATTACTCGAAAGATCAATTCTATTCAGACGTTAAATCCAAGGTTAGATTTATAACACCCATTTACACGCTATCGGCTATTGTAAATGAGGGGGCTGTTCCTTTTAATAATTTGAGCGCTGCAACACATCAATTGCTAGAAGCAGAAACCGAACAGCAAGTAAGGGAAGTCGAATATCAGCTGAAGATGTTTATGGCTATTTTTCGCTCTGCCTTGCGCAATGCAGTTGCGGAGTGCAAACACGCAAAGCCTGGGGATCAGACTCATTTAATTCAGTCGTATATCGAGTCGTGTACCGCCATTCGAACAAAGTTTAGAAGCTTGAAAGAAATGCTGATGGCGAATGAACAAGTTGCAGAAAAAGAGTATTTGAACTACTTTATTTTTGCCGATGAATACTTTTCCTATACCTTATTGCGTTATAGCTTTTTATTACTCGATCGGTTAATGCTTGTCTCTGATGAACAGTTTCAATTATTACAGCAACAAACAAAAGAATTGATTCTATCTGAACAAGCTTATATGAAAAACAGGGGCTATAGTTTTATCAAAGCAAATGAACACGCGACAAACCAGGCCGTAATTTATCGGTATGCCATGCTCAATAAATATGTAGAATCCGATCTGTTGTTGGAATCAAATAAAAAGAAAGATGGGGATGGTGTTTTTGTTCAACAAGTGTATTACAGTATTGCTGCAGGTATATCCATGGTATTTGCTACGATTGTAGCCTTTTCCTTCCAACAGAAATACGGCAATTTTACCATGCCTTTGTTTGTTGCCTTAGTGGTGGGCTATATGCTAAAAGATCGGATCAAAGAACTGATGCGTTTCTATTTTGCAGGAAAGCTTGGAGGAAAGTATTTTGACAACAAAACCTCTATAAGTATTAAAGGAAGAAAAATTGGATGGATCAAAGAAGCCGTTGATTTTATTACCGATGAAAAAGTACCCTCTGAGATTTTAAACATAAGAAATCGATCGGTTCTGTTAGAAGTAGAAAATCGCATTCACAACGAAAAAATACTGCTATATCGCAAAAAAGTTTCGTTGGATCGTGGAGAAATGTTGAAAGATAGTACGTATTTCTTTAAAGGAGTACACGATATTTTTCGTTTCAACTTAACGCGATTGATGCAACGCATGGATACGCCTAAAGTACCGGTTTTGAGTTTAGATGAACAGAACAAACAAGTAATCAGTTTTGATGCAGATAAAGTATATTACATCAATTTTATCTCGCAAATTGAATACGGAGATCATACCGAATACAAGCGCTATCGCATTATTTGTCAACGCGATGGTATTCAGCAGATTGAAGAGCTATTGTCATAGTGTAAAATCAAAGAAGTGAGAAACAAAGTTCGATTTTTTTTAGGAAGTAGTTTGCTTTATTGTACTTGTGGATTGGCCCAAGTCGATTCACTCTACATTGAAAAGTACGCTCATACTTATGGAGCGACGCTTAGTTTAAATCAAGATTTCTTGTCGCTCAAGTATGAACAAGAAAAAGAAGAGTTGGTTTTTGAGCCCAATCGTCCCGTAAAAATAGGGGTAGCCTTTGCGTGGAAGAACTCCTCCTTGAGCTATAGCCATGGATTTTCGGGAATGAGTGATAAAGAGAAAGGGAAGAGCTCAACAGTTGATTTCCAATACCACTTAATTGGCAAGAAGTTTATGGTTGATTTTTATTTTCAACAGTATAAGGGCTTTTACCATTTTAATGAGGAGATGGATATGTATCAAAGTTACAGTGACTTGAGAATCAATTTGTACGGAGGTCGATATACATACGTCTTTAACTCGGATAGGTTTTCCATCGGTGCGGCTCAAAACAAGAACAGCAGACAAAGGAAGTCTGCGGGTGCTCTGTTAATTGGAGGGTCGGCTTTTTTGAGCATCATTAAAAATACGCCAGAACTAGCAGAAGGCGTGCGTGAGCACGACAGTAGACGTTATATTTTTGGACCAACTATAGGGTATGGCTACAATTTGGTGATACGCAAGAAATTCTTAGCTTCCTTATCAGTGAATGTTGGGCTCAACGGTATTTTTGATGAGAATTTAAGCAATAAACACACAGCGTTTTACGTCAATGGACAGATAAGGAGTGACATCAATCTGAGCTATCAAGGTGATGAATGGGGGGGCGGAATGAAATCGTCCCTGAGCGGTTTGTATTTCAACAAAGTCGAAGATTATTCCTCTCAACTGTTGAATACAAGCCTAGTCTTTTTTGTGACGAAGCGATTTTCATTAAAAAAAGATCCAAAAATCTTGCAATATGACTTGATTGATTTGTTGGATCCTTCTATATATTAATTGTACTCTTTGATATAGTTGATTGAAGCGGAATCGAGTTGTTGCTCTCCGCTGTAACGATAGCAAACCAGATGACCATTTTTGGCTACACTGTAATCGAGACAGCAGGTGTTGGGTGTTAATATTTGCGGTTGACCGCCTGTTTGGACTTTCATCCAATAATGGCCAAAGAAGACGGGTTTATCCGTTGGAGGGTAAAAATTTAAGTGCTGAATATCTATAGCATCATTTGCTTGATGCTTGATTACAGAAGCGCTAATGCTATGTAGGGTAGGAGGTAGCTGTGGTTTTTCCCACCATTTTACGCGAAAGGAATGACGTATGATTCCGTCCTTGTCAATAAAGGATTGGTTGTTGGGAAGATCGAGCTCCTTGCCCTTTAAGATAATTTCTAATGCCTCGTATAATGCTGTTCCTGTTGTACTAGCTTCTTCAAGTACTGCACTGTTTAGGCAATGATTGGGGAAACGCGTTTTTAGGTAGGTTACACTATCTTGATCCCAACACGCGTGTATAGCGCGAAAGGTGTCATTTTCATAAAAAAGAGGCAGTGTTTTAAACCATTCTACATACATTTTATACAAGTTGGGTTTTTGCATAAAAGCCGCCATGGTGATGGCGTGTTGATTGAAGTTTTTTTTGCTGTGTTCGCGCAAATAAGTTCCATCTTCCGTTAGGGTGTTGTAACAAATAGCATTGTATTCGTGGTTGCCCATTAAAGCGATGGCTTGACCATTGTCGACCATATTTTTAACTATTTCTAAAACTTCAACTACATTGACACCTCGATCAATGTAATCGCCTAAAAAAAGCACTTTTCGCTCGGGATGATGATAGTAATTACCTTTTAATTTGTAGCCTAGCGCGCCTAATAGTTTTTTTAAGTCATTGCTGTGCCCGTGAATATCGCCGATGATATCAAAATTGTTGAAGTTTGTTGGAATTTCGTTCATAGGTTTGGTAAGAGAAAAGGGTTAATATTGATCTGTAATAGAACAATAAAAATTACTAGTTTTTTGTGAATTAAGCAAAAAAAAAGAAGTCTATTTTGCGAATAAAAGAAGATAGGTATAAAAAAAGCCGTTTGACAAATCAAACGGCTTTTCTTGTATCTAAATGATTATTTTTTCATTTCTTTCATTTCCTTTTCGATCATATCGTAGAACTGATCAATTTTCGGCATTAAGATGATTCTAGTTCTTCTGTTTCTAGCTTTGTTTTCAGCTGTATCATTGTCAACTAGAGGCACATATTCTCCACGTCCTGAAGCTACTAATTGTTTAGGATCTAAACCTAAATCTTTTTGTAACACACGTACAATAGAAGTTGCTCTTTTCACACTTAAGTCCCAGTTATCTTCAAACATTGTGTTTTTGATTGGCACGTTATCTGTGTGTCCTTCAACCATTAATTCAAAATCAGGTTTGCTTTTTGCAATCTTAGCTACTTTTGCCAATACAGCTTTTGCTTTATCATTTACTTGGTAGCTAGCAGTTTTGAATAATAATTTGTCGGCAATGGAGATATACACAACTCCTTTTTCAACGTTTACTTCAATATCTGGATCGTCAAACCCAACTTCTTTTTTCACACTCTTAACTAAGGCTAAGGTTACAGAATCTTTCTTAGTAAGGGCATCTTGTAATCTGGTAATTTTTAAATCTTTTTCTTTTAAACTTTCTAAAGATTTCTCTAAGTTGTCAGCACCTTTTGAAGATAGCATAGTTAAGTTACCTACGTTGCTAATTAAGTCAGAGGTATTTTTCTTTAAGTCATGTACTTGTTCTGAAAGAACTTTCTTTTCAGCAAGTGCAGAGTTCAATTGAATAGTACAAGTATTTAACAAGTCTTGTACTTCTTTGTTTTTTGCTTCTAAGTCAGCAATTTTTTGTTTTGTACCACATGACGTAAGTGTCAGAGCTAAAACAGATAAACCTAAAACTACTTTTTTCATATAAAAAAATGATTGAATTTTGAGTCAAATATACCAAAAGCATTGAAATTCTAGTATACTTGAGTATAAATTATTTATTGTTTATTGTGAATTGTAATGAAATTCTTTTTTCTACAGACAAAGTACGTAAAAATTATGGATTTTTCAGTGAAATAATTGTTAATGTTTGTAAATTCAATTTTGTTTTTCATTTTTGAGAGGCGTTTGTAGAAGGCAAAATGGGAACGAATAATTGCCCAACAGTGCTTTGGTTGCAACAAGAATAAGTGGTAAATACCCGCAAGGCCATCTAGGCATAAACGAATAAAAATGGTGCTAAACTTATGATGAGCAGGGAGGTTTTTGTAAAGCATCATCAACGAGTTTCTGAAGTTTAGATAAGTCTTCTGGGGATTGGCGTAGTTTAAGGTAGCCCCTCCCACGTGATAGACGGTTGAAAAACCGCAATATTTGATGCGGTAGCCTCTATTTTGGGCACGCCAACACAGGTCTATTTCTTCTTGGTGAGCGAAAAAGTCTTCATCAAAACCATTTAGTATTTTAAAAACGTCGTTTTTAATAAAAAAACAAGCGCCACTTGCCCAAAAAATTGAGGCAATATCATCGTATTGTCCTTCGTCTTTTTCAATGGTAGAAAAGATGCGTCCTCTGCAATAAGGAAAACCGTAGCGATCAATATAACCGCCACCAGCCCCCGCATATTCAAAATAAGCTTTGTTCTTGTAATCGAGTATCTTGGGTTGTACTATTGCTAATTCGGGATCCTCTTCGTATAATTCGGCAATGGGAACCAACCAATTTTCCGTTACTTCAATGTCAGAATTGATTAAAATTAGAATCGGCTCTGTCAATGCTGCTACCCCTTCATTATACCCTTTGGCATAGCCGTAGTTTCCTTTATTTTGTATGAGTCGTACACTGGGATAATCGCGTTGTATCAGCTCCTGACTCCCATCTGTAGAGTTGTTGTCCACAACGTATACATTAGCTTGCGGAGAATAAGCTACCAACGTTGGTAAAAAAGTCTCCAATAATTTCTTTCCATTCCAGTTTAAGACAACTAAAGCAAATTGTTTTCCCATGGGGTTATTCGGTTTTTAAAGAAGAGTAGTTGGGTAGTGCACGCAAAAAGAAATAACTTTCTTTCTCATAATCCATTTGACAAAAATAGTGTTGCAAGCCGTTAGTCACGTAAAGATGTGTGGCGCGCAGCTGAAAATTATAGCGCGCAATTTGATCAAAGGTTTGTTGTGTAATAGCAACGGAAGGAGCTTTGCACTCCACCAAAACTTCAATTTCGCCATTGGGTCTAAACACAACAACGTCATATCGCTTGTTCATGCCATTGATTTTTACGATTTTTTCAACGCTAATTAGTGAGATAGGATATCCTTTAACCACCATCAAATCGTGGACAACATGTTGTCGAACCCATTCTTCAGGAGTTAGAAGAATAAATTTTTTACGGATCACATCAAAAATAGATATCTTATTTTCACTATTTTTGAATCGGAAATCAAAAGATGGAAAGTTTAATCTTTGCATAATACAAAGATATTTGTTTAAGCGGATACTACAATTTTAAGTAAATTATATTTTGGAACAACTCAAAGAAATCGTAAGAAATATTAAGAATAAGACCATAGCTCCTGTTTATTTTTTGATGGGGGATGAGCCTTATTATATTGATAATGTTGCGGATTATATAGAAAGTAATGTATTGACTGAAGAGGAAAAGGGGTTCAATCAGATGATATTATACGGTAGAGATGTGAGCATTCAAGATATTGTTTCCAATGCTAAGCGCTTTCCATTGATGGCTGAAAAACAAGTGATTATTGTCAAAGAAGCTCAGGATTTGGCCAAGACTATCGAGCAACTAGACGATTATGTCAACCAACCACAGCCATCTACCGTACTGGTGTTTTGTTATAAATACAAGACGATAGACAAACGTAAAAAGTTGTATAAGAGCCTCCAAAAACACGCGGTTCTCTTTGAGAGCAACCGACTAAAAGATTATAAATTAGAAGGGTGGTTGCAACAAACGGTGAGCAAGAGAGGGTATGGTATTGATCCTAAATCGGCAGCCATGTTAATTGAGTTTTTGGGAAATGACCTCTCTAAAATAGTGAAGGAATTAGATAAATTGACTCTTATTGTACCCAAAGGTCAGCCTATTACAGCTGAGATTATTGAAAAGAATATTGGTATAAGCAAAGATTACAATAACTTCGAGTTAATGAAAGCGATTGTCGATCGCAATCAGTTACAAGCGTATAAAATTGCAAACCACTTTGCACAAAACCCTAAAAACAACCCTTTTGTGGTAACCATAGGTATTGTGTATGCGTATTTTTCTAAATTGCTGTTGTATCACGGGTTGCAAGACAAATCGCCGCAAAATGTGATGAAGAGCTTAAAAGTTGTTCAATATGCAATAAAAGATTATGAATTGGGGTTTAAAACCTATCCTATGAAACGCGTGAGTCAAATTATTGCGCATTTGAAAGAGGTGGATTTAAAAGGAAAAGGAGTCGGAGCGACTCAACTACCACAGGGAGACTTGTTAAAGGAAATGTTGATGAAAATCTTTAATTAAAAAGAAATGGCAAATAATTTGAATAAAAATAAAATATTGGGATATGCAACCTTGATTATGATTCTGATGGGAATCGTACTCATTGCCTTGGGAACGTTAAAATACTACGAGATTGCTGGTTGGGGATTTGCCGCTGTAGGAGTGGGCTTCTTGGCTATTGCCTGGGTATTTAACGCGCTAAAAGGGCGCGTCTAACTGATCCTTACTCCGATTAAGGTCTGGGTTTAGATAAAAAAATGTAAGGGTTATACGTTGTTTTAATCTATACTCAGATCCAATATTCTTAACGTAAGACAAAATAAGGTAAAAAAAAAATCTTGTAATTGATTATTGTTTTTATTCAAAAAACGGATAATCAGTTACAAGATCCTACATACTTAAATTCCCAAGTGTTCTTCGTACTCATCATAATAATTTTTTTCTTCCTCCTCTAGCTCTACGTACAGTCCAGCTGGTATTTCAGCTTCGCTCAGTGGGTAATTTAAATTTTCGCCTACAGATTGGTTTGTTTCCACATCCTGCTCTTGTAGGTCTTTAAAACGGATCGTTTTCAAAAATATTTCCATACAATTCATGTGTTTTTTCTTACTTTAAATATAGTAAAAAATATTTGATTATTTTGGGTGTTTTTGATTAATTGATTGATATTTTTAAAAACTTTAACATATCTAAGGTTTTCGTTTGCTGAATAGGTGCTGATTTAACTCTTTTTAAGTGTTATTGTGCTTTTGAACCTTCTATGGGAGCTGTATGGAACAATAGCCTAGATGCTTTGTGCAGCAGTGGACTGTCTTGGATTGCAATAGGGGTGATCTGACTTTTGTTCTTATCAACTATTTTGTCTTTTTCAACGAATATCTGTTTGTCTCTTGTCTTGGAGTATGCTAGTTAGCGATAACGCGATGTTATTTTGAAGACCTTAGTGTCGGGAGACAGTATGCGAGTACAACCACATATATCAAAAAAAAGAAGCTAACGGATGTAGCTTCTTTCTTAAAATATAGTAGAATCACTTATATTTTGTTTAAAATTAGTGCATTCGATTTTTGAGGGTACATTACATATTCAAATAAAGTTGCACCTAACGCTGTAGAAGATGTGAATTCTTCAATGGTTAAGTAATAAGTATATGCTCTGTTTCTATTTTCTAATATCAAGGTGTTATTTGAGTACTTCTCGTATTTAGTTAAGTATTGAATAGATTCGATATTAGGAATATTCGCGGTGTTCTCTGCCTTTGTAATTGCACAAGTGCCATTTTCGTTAAAAGTAATGGTGAAGATTGGTAGTCCATTTTGTTCTGCTTGCCACGTTCCGATGAGCTGTTGGAGATTTAAAGAGACATCTTCTTTTTGGCGAATTAAACGCCCGTGTTGCCCTTGTTCGTGAATACCTGATACAGTTAAGACAACATCCAATTCATTTAAAGATAGGTATTCTTTAATTGTGATAATAGAATAATCAGTCATTTTGAGACCAGATGAAATAACGTCTAGGTGAATTTTATCCCCTACTATGCGGTAATCCCCTTGCATTAACATTCCAAAATAAACAAAGTCGAAGGTATTACCCTCGTAGAAGTTGTAAACAATATCGTGTGAAGTAGCATTGGTTAACTTCCATTTTCCGCGGATGATTTGATCGAGTTTCGGCTGAACTTGTTCTTCCTCTTTTTCGATTTGAACAGAAATTTGGTTTGATTTAACGTTATCTTTAACTGCGTAAAAGGTGAGGTATTCTTCGTCTGAAGCTTGAACAGTATAGATATTTCCTTCTATAGGTGTATTGTTTACGTAAAAAATTGCACGGGCTGTAAGGTCTTTTTGCTCGCTATTTGTTGCAGAAAAAGTAATTTTTTCGTTGACTTTTGCCTTTTCTTTATTTGCTTTAATGGTTAGGGTTTCTGTTGCCACCGTTATGGTTAAGGCTTGACTGTTGAGGTAATTTGCCTTCGTAGCTACAACCTTATAGCTGCCAACTGCCGCTGCTTTAAACGTATTGCCAACAATTTTCTGATCGTCGACTAAGAGGGTGGCGTTGCTAACTGGTTTTCCCTTGTTGTCAGTAATTTCAAAAGATACTTCTTCGCCAAGTAATACGCGATCTGCATCGGCTTTTAGTATTAGAGTAAGTTCTTCTTTAGTGGAGGAGTCATCACTACTACAGCTAAAAACAAAAGTGCTTAGCAGTAAAATTACTGCAAAATGGATAATTTTTTTCGTAAACATAATTGATTATTTAATGATATCGCAAATATATAGCAATCTATTTTTATTTAGATTAAATATTAATAAAAATATAATAAGGTTGTATTTTATTGATAATTAATCTTTTGTGTTGTGTATTGTTTAGAACAGGAAGAGAATTATAACTTTTGTTTTCTTTTATAAGGAGAATAAATCGCTAAATGAGAATGCAAGGGAAGAGGAAATTAAGAATAAGAAGAAGGGAGCTACGTGAGCCTTTTAGATAATAGCAGGGAAAAGCAAATAAGGAGATAGGGGGAGGATGAAAAATATTTCTTATCTCCGTAATAATGTGTATTTTTGGGGTATTCGATGGTTCTAGGGTTACTCAGGGTGAGTAACAACGGTGGCATCACATCATTATTCAATCAATTTTTTACTTTATGTCAGACGATAAAAAGGTAATTTTTTCCATGTCGAAGGTGAGTAAAACGTACTCATCAACAAACAAAACAGTTTTAAAAGACATTTATTTGAGCTTCTTTTATGGGGCTAAAATTGGTATTTTGGGTCTTAACGGTTCAGGTAAATCTTCGCTATTGAAGATTATTGCTGGAGTGGATAAGAACTACCAAGGAGATGTTGTATTTGCACCAGGGTATACTGTGGGGTATTTAGAGCAAGAGCCAGAGTTAGATGAAGAGAAAACGGTAATCGAAATTGTAAGAGAAGGTGCAGCTGAAGTTGTGGCTATTCTCGATGAATTTAATCAGATTAACGATATGTTCGGTTTGCCAGAGGTGTATGAGGATGCGGATAAGATGCAAAAGCTCATGGACAGACAGGCTGAATTACAAGATAAGATTGATGCGGTAGGCGGATGGGAGTTGGATACAAAACTAGAAATTGCAATGGATGCGTTGCGCACACCAGATCCTGATACGCCAATTAAAGTGTTATCAGGAGGAGAGCGTCGTCGTGTGGCGTTGTGTCGTTTATTGTTGCAAAATCCAGACGTATTACTATTGGACGAGCCGACCAACCACTTAGATGCAGAGTCTGTGCATTGGTTGGAGCAGCACTTACAACAATATGCGGGAACGGTAATTGCAGTAACCCACGACCGTTACTTCTTGGATAACGTAGCAGGGTGGATCTTAGAATTAGATAGAGGAGAGGGAATTCCGTGGAAAGGAAACTATTCTTCTTGGTTGGATCAAAAAGCAAAACGCTTAGAACAAGAGGAGAAAACAGCCTCTAAACGTCGTAAGACCTTGGAGCGCGAGTTGGATTGGGTTCGCCAAGGAGCAAAAGGAAGACAAACCAAACAAAAAGCAAGGTTACAGAACTACGATAAGTTGTTGAATGAAGATCAAAAACAACTAGAGGAAAAGTTAGAGATATACATTCCAAATGGACCTCGTTTAGGAACGAATGTAATCGAAGCTAAAGGGGTGGCGAAAGCCTTTGGAGATAAGTTGTTATACGACAACTTAAACTTTACCTTACCTCAAGCGGGGATTGTGGGGATTATCGGGCCAAATGGTGCGGGTAAATCGACAATTTTCCGCATGATCATGGGAGAACAAACGCCAGATGCAGGAACATTTACTATTGGAGATACGGTAAAAATTGCCTATGTCGATCAGTCGCATTCCAATATTGATCCGGAGAAATCTATTTGGGAAAACTTCTGTGATGGTCAAGAATTGATTATGATGGGAGGACGTCAAGTGAATTCTAGAGCGTATTTAAGTCGCTTCAATTTTGGTGGATCAGATCAAAACAAAAAGGTTGCTACACTATCAGGTGGAGAGCGCAACCGCTTACACTTAGCCATGACTTTAAAAGAAGAGGGGAACGTTTTACTACTGGATGAGCCTACGAACGACTTAGACGTAAACACGCTACGTGCCTTAGAAGAAGGGTTGGATAACTTTGCAGGATGTGCTGTAGTAATTTCCCACGACCGTTGGTTCTTAGATCGTATTTGTACGCATATCCTTGCGTTTGAAGGAGATTCTCAAGTGTACTTCTTCGAAGGGTCTTTCTCTGAGTATGAAGAAAATCGCAAAAAACGCTTAGGTGATGTTGCACCAACGCGTTTGAAATACAAAAAATTAGTTCGATAAACACATGGCATAAAGCACATGCTGAAATATCAAAGAGAGGGTGTCCCAAAAGGTCACCCTCTTTTGTCTTGTATAGCACTAGACTTTTTATCCCGTACTGAAATAAGGATATACAACTTGTATAGGAATCGGATGATTCACCATTACTTCATCGTTGTAGTAGTTTTAGCGTTGACGGTTGACGGTTGACCAAGGTGATCCGAAGCATGGGGTAATAAATTAATAACATTTTCGCTATCTTTTAGTAAAATAAAAAGCAAGGATGCAAAAAAAATAGGGATTAACTTTAAATAAAAAGAAGTTAGTCTATGGAAAGTCTTTATATCATACTGGTGTTACACGCTGAAAATCAGCAAGCGTTCACCTCGGAGTTGCGCACTTTGTTTCCCTTTGGTACGATAAAATTTGTAGCCCATCAAAAGGAGACATTACTTCTTGTTTCTATTGATATGGAGGAGATTTGCTGGACGAATTTTGATGTTTCTGTACTTTTTTTGGAGGACAAGATCGCTGCATTTAGTCATAAACATCCCTATTTAAAAATAGGTGTTCTCAATAAAATAGGGCATTGGCAAATGTGCTTTTACGATGGTTACATCATGAAAAATAGGCAGATCATTTTTGAGCATGCCGAATTATATCAAGGACATGCTCCCTTGTTGAAACAATTGTTGAACTCCAATGAAGTGGCACAAGAAGATGTATTTACTACTTTTTTTGCCAAAGAAATCTAGATGGACATGAGGCGAATAGTGATGAAATTAGGGTAAAGAATCTTTTGTCAAAAGGTTAAAAAAAGCACTATTTCAGACTTAAATACGTAACTTTGCAGGATTGAAAAAAATCAAAAAACGATCGCTATGGTATCATTTAACAATGAAACAAAACAACTGTTGATTCAGGATAATTACAAAGGGAGATTAACTTCTTCTCGATTGATGTCATCTGTTATTTTGGGAATGTCTTTGATTCGCTTGTTTATGGCGGATTGGAACGCTCCGAAAGAGATGGATTATGTTTTTTGCATTATCGCTGCTGTTTTTTTGTTTTTAGTGTACAAGAACTTCATCAAGAAAACAGCGATAGAACAAATAGACAGAGTGAACATCAAGGTGGTCAAAATGCCAAGAGGATTGGCAACCAAAGCAGAGGTGCGTTTAAACAGTGGCAAAGTGAGAGAAATCTTCAACTTAAAAACAAAAGAACAACAAAATGCGCTGCGCAAGATATTGACAAATGCGAAGATAACGATGAAGTAATCCTATAAGGATTGTACTTTTTTAAAATAAAGTTTCAGTAAAAATACATCAAAGATTAATAACAGGCAAAACGGTTGTAAATAAAGACTTTACAGCCGTTTTATGATTTTTGGTAATGAGGTAAAAAGCAGTAAAAAGCGAGGTTTGGCAAAAGTAAGGTTACTAAAACGTTACTTTTAAATATTAGAAACAATCGTTTTAAAATACTGTATTTCAGCTTTCTGCATAGTTTTTCATATTGTTCCGTAGCTCACATAAGTTTAATTTTATCATTAAGAATTGTGAGTATGGAAACGACAAAAAAATCAACGTTTAAGGTATTGTTTTACCTTAAAAAGAACGCTCCAAAGAAAAACGGAAAAGTTACGGTTATGTGCAGAATTACCGTAAACGGCAAACAGTCTGCATTCAGTACAAAGCTGGATATTTCCGCAACAAATTGGGATTTGAAGTACGGCAGGGTTTTAGGTAAAAGCCGAGAAGCCCAGGGCACAAACAGCAAACTTGACAAAATTCGTTCGGGTATCGAGGAATGTTATTCCAAAATCCTGAAAAACGAGGGGGCTGTAAACAGTGCTAAACTTAAAAATGCCTTTCTTGGAATGGAAAGCGGAGAACTAACCTTTTTCAAATTCTATGAACAGTTCCTGTCCGACTACGAGAAAAAGGTTAATAGCGGACTTCGGGTAAATGGCACACGCAGTAAATACAAAATACTTTTGAAACATCTTCGAAATTTTGCACTTACAAAATATGGTTATTCCGATCTGTCCTTTAACGACCTTACACCTGATTTTGTGCAGGACTTTGATTACTACCTGCGTGACGACCAAAGTTTAACACACAACACCATTTGGCTGTATATGATTGGATTTACTACGCTTTGCCGATTGGCAATGAGCAGAAAACATCTTGCTTTTAATCCATTCAGCGAATACAAGAATACCAGAAAGGACAAAGACAGAGGTTATCTGTTGCGGAACGAACTGGAACAGCTCGTAACGTTCAACTGCGAGAAAAAGAAAGACGAATTAGTTAAAGACCTGTTTGTTTTCAGTTGTTTTACGGGACTTTCCTATTCGGATATGAAAGGACTTAAAAACAGTAATATTCAGGATTTCTTTGATGGTAACCAGTGGATTATTGTACGCAGAAAGAAAACGGCTACATCGTCAAACGTGATGCTCTTGGATATTCCGAAAATGATTATTGAAAAATATGCAGGATTGTCAAAGAACGGAAAGGTATTTCCTGTACCATCAAATACGGTTTGTAATGACAGCTTAAAGAGAATATCTAAACTGATTGACTGCCTTGTAGAAAAGAAAGTAACCTTTCATTTGGCACGTCATACGTTTGCTACGCTATTTTTAAGCGAGGGTGTTCCGTTGGAGAGTTTGAGCAAGATGTTAGGGCATAAAAACATTGCCACTACTCAGATTTATGCTAAGATACTCAACGAGAAAGTAGGAAAGGATATGCAAAAGGTATCGCATAAATTTAAGGGATTGGAGCGGTCTTTTGTGGCACAGCTCTGAAGCCAATAAAGTAATTATCGAAAGCCAATGTTATTTACGTTGGCTTTTTTGTAATTTGGCTGTTTAGATAGATTAATCTTGTCAAGCCGTTATATATGAAACAAATTTTAGAAACAAATCGTTTGATATTAAGAGAGTTAAATCCAATTGATGCAAAAAGCTTTTATGATTTAAACTCAAATCCCAATGTAATAAAATATACGGGAAATTCAGCTTTTGAAAATGTGGAAAAAGCAAGAGAATTTCTTGAAAATTATCAGGACTATAGGCTGAATGGTTATGGCAGGTGGGCGGTAATAGAGAAGACAACTAATGAATTTATTGGTTGGTGTGGATTGAAATTTGGCGAAATGGAAAACGAAACTGATATTGGATTTCGTTTCTTTGAAGAAGAATGGAACAAGGGTTATGCAACAGAAAGTGCAGTTGCTTGTGTGCGGTATGGCTTTGAAAATCTAAAATTGAAATGTATAATTGGGCGAGCAATGAAAGAAAACATTGGCTCTATAAAAGTCCTTGAAAAAATTGGTCTTAAGTACGAAAAAGATATAGAATTTGACGGAAAGGAAGCTGTAATCTACAAAATCGAAAAATAATTGATATTTATTCCATAAACAACACAACCCACCGTTTTTAAGCGGTGGGCTGTTTCTTTAATTGACCGATACGGTTACAGTTTCAAACAATCGGCTAACGCTGATAGTTATCTTCCAATACCTTGATAATATCGCTTTCACGAAAAATAATTTTGCGTTCGAGCTTAATAAAAGGTATAAGTCCGTCATCTCGGTACTGTTGCAATGTCCGTTTGCTGATGTGTAGCATCTCGCAAACCTGTTCGCCTGACAGGTAGATTTCCCCTTTTAGTAATGGGTGGAAATATTCTTTGATATACAACAGTTCATTTTTGATGCCTACCACAGCTTCGAGCAAGGCAAGCATATCTTCGTTTGAATTTCCAATCTGTTTCATCTGTTCTTTTTATTTGTTTTTTAATGGTCAAATGGAGTCTTTCAGGGTTCATTTCTTTTGCTTTTTTAATGGTCGCTCTCCCTGCATAAGTAACTCCACTTCGGATAATCTGAAATAAGTTTTCCGATTGATTTGCGTTGCCCCAAGAATGCCCTTTGCCCTGTACGTCTGCAAAGTTCTTTTGCTAATGTTCAGTAGCTGACAGGCTTCCTGTTGGTCGAGCCATTTAGTTGCCTGTTGCAGTGCTTTGTAGGGTGCAGTCATTTCCGCTATCAAATTGGAAACTTCCTTAACTTCCCTATGCAGTGCTTTTAAAATCTGAATGTCTAAAACTGTTATTTCCATATCTACATCATTTAAACCTCTAAAATAAAAGCTATTCACATAGGTCATTTTAATGTTGCATCCGATGGCGGTATTTGGCTTGTAGTTGCTAAATACAATGATAGAAGTATTTGAAAATATTGCCAAAAAAGAATAAAAAGGTAGCAAAGGTAAGGCGGACAGCCACCGCACCACCCACCCAAAAGCTTACGGCATAATGACAGGGCAAAAAGGTGGCTTCGCCGAGTTTGTTCTGTTGCCCTGCCCCCTTCGGGACTTATTCCGTTTCCTTTTGGTTTTACCGCTTGTCCGCCTTGTTAAAATGGCTTTCTTTTTTTTCTGTTTTTTTCTTTTGGAAAATATTTTTTGAGAGAGAGCAACGCATCGCACCTGACAACACACCATAATCAGAACAACGGCTTATGTTTCTCGTTATAGATTTCCTTAATCAACTCCCCGAACTCCTGAAAGTGGTATTCGATAATGTTATCCAAATAGGCGTAAATCGTAAGCTTGTCGATGCCCATAATGTTTGTAAGTCTGTTGAACATTTCGTGGTGTTCTTGCCGTACATAGACCGATTTGCCCCTGCTTGCTGTTGTCGTAGGGATTTTAAAGAACTGTCCGCAGTAGTCCTCTTTGGTCAGCTTCTTTGGTTTGGAAGTACTTTTTTTAGTATTGTTCGCTGACAGTCTTGTACGCTCCACTTCAATTTCAGCAGGTTTTTCTCCTGCCATTACCTGCATAATAGCTTCTTCGTCTACTTGGGGTTTAGCAGAGTCTTCCCGATGTGTTACTGCTTGTTGTTCCGTAGAAGGTTGCTTCTTTTCATCAGTCAAGAAATTTTCAATAGAAAAATCCGCTGTTTCAGGTTGGTGATTTTTGTTTTCTTCGTGTGTCATATCTATCGTTTTTAATGTTATCTCAAATTAGCTGTTTGGTTAGCTGAACAGTCAGTTGTATATATCATTGCACCTATGCACCTATATATTTCCAATTAACTAAAAAAGCTAATGGATTGCCTGCAATCACGCACGCTGATTTGCCATCTAAATTGATGCTGTTTAGTTACTTCTTTAAAAGCATAACTAGTCAGCCAGCCAGCTATACACAAAGGAAATAAAAGCGACCTCAATCTCAATTCAGGTGGCAGTCAGAGGCACTATTTGGAGTTCATTGTCATGGCTTTAAATAGCTGTTATTCAAATACTCTTACCGAAATTTGTAATGGAAGCGATGGGTTTTTCCTACTAACTACAATCCGTTTGCAAAACGGATTTTTCTGAACCCTTGTTCAGAGCAAGTTATCTTTTGAGGTACTCGAAATAAATTTCGGCACCTAAAAAGCACTTGCCCTTGCAGGTGGGCTGGAAACGGCTCCGAAGTCGCACGTTTATTAAAAGTTAAAAATGGATTATTATGGAAGAGAAAAACAGAAAACAGATTAGAAAAACAGGAAGAAAACCAAAGATTGACCCTGCCGTCAATCGGTATTCCATCAACCTAAATGCAGAAGACAATGCTAAATTTCTTGCCCTTTTTGACCAATCAGAAATGAAAGTAATTGCTCATTTTATTACAGCCTGCATCTTTCAGAAGACGGTTAAGACCGTTAAAATTGATATGGATGCAATAGAATATCACGAAAAGTTGACTCGATTTTTTAGTCAATTTAGAGCAATAGGAACAAATTATAATCAGATTGTGAAAATATTATACCGAAATTTTTCAGAGAAAAAAGCAGGAACGTACCTATTTAAATTGGAAAAAGAAACCATAGAATTGGAAAAAGTCACGAAAGAGGTCATCCGTTTAACACAGGAATTTGAAGAGAAGTATCTGAAAAAAGATTAAAAATATGATTGCAAAAATTGGAAAAGGAAGCAATATGTACGGTGCAATTTTGTACAATCAACAAAAAGTAGATAAGGAAAACGGAGCGGTTTTATTACTGAACAAGATACCCGATACGGTGGACGGCAGGTATTCTGTAGCCTATTTTAATAAGTGTTTTGAACCATATTTATCAGCAAATATCAAAACAGAAAAAACAGTAAGGCACATATCACTGAATCCAGATCCTTCAGATAAAGTCAGCGATGAACAATTTACAGATATGGCTCAAGAATATATGGAACGTATGGGCTACGGCAATCAGCCGTATATCGTGTTCAAACATACAGACATAGACCGCACGCATATCCATATCGTTTCGACCTGCGTGGGAATTGACGGCAAGAAAATCCCTGATGATTACGACCACCCACGCTCAATGGCTATCTGTCAGGATTTGGAAACTAAATATAACCTGAACAAAGCCACCGAGCAGGAGAAGAAACAAGTCAACAAAGTTTTTAAGCCTGTAAATTATAAATATGGAGACATAAAAAGTCAAATTGCTTCGGTGGTACGTCATCTGCCCAAGTATTACAGCTTTTCTACGATGGGTAGTTACAATGCTTTACTATCACTTTTCAATATCACAGCAGAAGAAGTCAAAGGCGAACGGAACGGTCAGTCAGTAAACGGATTGGTGTATGTGGCATTGGATGAAAACGGAAACAAGGTAAGCAATCCGTTCAAGGCATCACTATTTGGAAAAGATGCAGGCGTTGCAGAACTTCAAAAACATTTTGAGCACTCCAAAGAGAAAATGAAAACCAACCCTGCGAGGTCAGTATTAAAGAATACCATCGAATTGGCTATACATACTACAAACAGCGAAACGGATTTTAAAAAGCAACTTGTAGAACAAGGTATCAATACCATTGTCCGCAGGAACGACAGCGGACGGATTTATGGTATAACTTTCATCGACCACGAAAGCCGTACCGTTTGGAACGGCTCACAATTAGACAGAAACTTGTCGGCAAACGTATTCAACGATTGGTGGAAAAACGGTAATAAACCCGAATTGAAGATACAAGATAACCCTATTTCTAAAGCAAATGATATAGACAACCTACCGACAAAAGACCTTTTTGAGTTTCTTTCACAGGAGCATTCACCTAATACCTATATAGGATTGTTCAGCCTGTTATCCGATGCACAGGGAGAGGATTACGAGGAAGAACAGTTTGCTAATCGGATGAAGAAAAAGAAGAAAAGCAGGAGATTGTAATTTTGTTTGACCTGAATTAATTTAAATCAATTGATTTTCAGTGGCTATTTTAATCAGCTCGATCATATTTCTTACTTTAAACTTTTGCAATAAATTCCTTCGATGGGTTTCTACCGTTATCACAGCTATAAATAATTGTTCGGCTATTTCAGCTGATGTACTTCCTTGGGCAATTGCTTGAAGAATCTGTTTTTCTCTTTTGGTTAATCTAGGCAGCTCAAAATCTGTAACTGAGCTTCTCAGCATAATTTCTTGTACTTCTTTACTCAAAGCCAAGTCACCAATCAATGCCTTTTCTATGCCTTCAATTATTTCTTGGGAATCGGCATTTTTTAAGATATAGCCATTTCCTCCATTTTCTAAAAAACGAAAAATAATACTTCGTTCAGCTTGATTGCTTAATGCAATGACGATAGATTTTGGCGCTTTTTGTTTGATTATTTTGCAAAAATCCAATCCGTTTCCATCGCTCAAAACAATATCCAGCAAAACGACATCTATTTTGTTTTCCTGAATAAAATCTATGACAGCAGCTCCTTTGGTAAAAGAAAAAACGTGAAACTTCGTATCTTTTTCTAATAGTGATTTCAATCCTTCTAAAATCATTAGATGGTCATCAACTATGGCAAGTTTTATCTTATTTTTATCATACATAGCATTCCACATTTATGGTAGTTCCTTCTCCTTTATTCGAAGCAATTTCAACCGTTCCGTTAATCAATTGAACTCTATTTTGTATATTCATTATGCCTAATCCGTATACGATTTCAGATTTATCAAAGCCTATTCCGTCATCTTCAATGGTTAAATTCAGTATATTCTTATTTTGGCTGATTTGCACAATAACATTGGTTGCCTGAGCATATTTTGTAATGTTGCTAATGCTTTCCTGTGCGATACGATACAACGCCATTTGTGTTTTAAATGGAATGTTTTCTGATAAATTAAAGGCTTCAAACTGAATGGCAAACTGTTTTTGTGTCATCGCTTCGCACAATTCTTTTAGAGCGATTTCCAAACCAAGGTTTTTCAGTGTTTCGGGCATCAGATTCCTGGAAATACGACGCATTTCAACAATAGATTTATCTAATTTTTCAATTACCTTTTCTTTATTAAACGAATCATTAGCCGAAATCGTCATTCGTATATTTGCTAACATACCGCCCATGCTATCGTGTAAATCCTGTGCAATTCGTTGTCTCTCCTGCTCTTCACCTTGTAATATGGCTTGTGTTGCTTCGTATTTACGTTGATTTTCTATATGAAGTAAATCCTGCTCATGACTCAGACTGATTTGTTTGTTTAACTTTTGTTGTTTCTTGTAATTGATAAAAATTAAAAAAGCAATAATCAAGCTTAATATAAGAGCAATAACCAAAATAGTCATTCGTAGATTTTTGTTTTTACTCAATAATTCATTTGCTTTTTTCTCTTTTTCTAAATCGTTTATTTTTTGTTGTTTATCAGCTGTTTGATGCAAAATTTCCAGTTCGTTCATGTTTTCTAACAACTTGTTTTGTTGTAAGCTATCACCTAACAAACTTGCTTTTTTCATCCATTGATAGGCTTCTTTATATTCGCCCAAAACATCGTTAACCGCTGCCAATTGGGTATAAGTTATTCTGCGATTTACAGCTTCTTTAGCCAATACTTTTTCAGCTAAAATATGCTCTAACTGTGCTTTTGCTTTACGATAATCTTTTTGCATCAAATACACATTGTACATTCTAAAATACAACATGTGCAATAATTTCGTTTGATTGCTCTCTTTGGCTAATTTGGCTCCTTTACTTAGGCTGGCTAATGCATTATCAAAATCCTGAATAGTAGTATAATACATAGCTTCCTGATAATAATAATTAGGATAATGCTGTGATTCAGGAAAAGGCTTCATAAGTTCTTTTGCCTGATCCAAATATATTTTAGCCGTTTTACTATCGGGTTTGTAGCAATAATTACTTACCAAATTAAAGTAAGTAATCAGGTGTACACTATTCTTGTTTTTTATTTTATCAAGCTGTTCTAAGGCTTTTTTATGATACTCTTCAGCCGTGTCAAATTGCCCAACCGACATAAAGGTAAGTCCTAATTGCGTATAATTGTACGCTAATAATTCGGTATTATTACTTTTTTCGCTCAACGGAATACAATATTCTGTAAGCGTTTTAACCATATAATCATATCCTTTGTCTTCTACTTGTATATAAGCATAATTATACCATGATTTAATTAAAAAAGCGATGTTGATCGAGTCGTTTTCAAGAGCTTTTATAGCTTGCTCGTAATATGTTTTTGCTTGTGATTTACTACCTTGGTTAGCATAGAAAACCCCTTGATAGTATTCTAAAATTCCTTTAGCTAATGAGTTTTTTTGAGAAGATGATAGGACTTTATCAAGTGCTTGTTTACTTTTTAAACTATCTGTTTGTGCCCAATATTCAGATAGTAAAAGCGTATTATAAAAGCGAACACTATCACTTTTCGTATTTTCAATGATACGATTAATTTGTTTTACATAAGCTACTTCGTCTAAAGGAACAAGTTGTTGGGCTTGTAACATATTGCCTAAAAACAGCGTAACTATTATGATCAGAGAGTTTCTATACATCACTAAATAATTAAACCGCAAATATCCAAATAAAAGAGCTGTCATTTTCTGTTTCCACAAAAAATCATTGTAAACCATTAGAAATAATATCAAGGTTTTTGATGATTGTTCATAGATTACTATTTATATATATTTGCTTATTATAATAAAATTGAAAATAATCATGAAAAAAGTAAACACAAAATTTGCTCTTTTAGCACTTGCCACAGTATTAGCATTAGGAACAGTAACTACAAGCTGTAGTAAAGATGATGACAACGGACACGAACAACCAGTACAAGGTACTATTGATGCTGCTGTGGGAACGTATAAAGGAAAGTTAAACACAAGTGATACAAATGGTGTATATGAATGGTTCGATGCTATTGTAATCGTTACAAAAGAAGGAAGTAATAAATTAAAAATTACCGCAAAATCAGGCGAAGAATATTCGTATGTAACTCCTAAAACTTTCACTGTTGAAACTTGTGCTTGTTTTGGCGAAAATACACAGGATATTGTTTCCTTAACAGGTAGTTTAGAAGGTATCTTTCATTATTATGGATCTAATAAAAACATTAGTGTGAGCACAGATGAGCAATCCGCAACAGATGTTTATTTTCATTTTGATGGAGTTAAACAATAAATCAGGTTCTAATTGAAATTATTATCTTTAGCTTATCAAAAAAAATATATAAAAATGAAAAAAAAAGCCATTATTCTTGGGGTGTCAGCATTGATTGTCTCTTGTAATCAATCGCCAAAACAACAGGAAAGCACATTAGATTCTACAGAAACTACCGTTGAATCGAACGAAGCAAAAACAGCAGATACCAATGTCTCTGCTGATTTCAATATAGAAGACATTCCATTTTCTACTACCGATATTGGCGATTTTCCTTTTATTAATTTACCTAAAGGATTAGAAGCTCGAAAAGGTGCCATACAAAAAAACTTTGATGTTTGTTTCTTTCCTATAAATGGTGTAATGACACCTTTTGAAGGTAAATTGTATAAAGCAAATGTTACTGCAGTTCAAGGCGAAGAATATTCGCAACGCTACTTTGAGAAAAGCATGGAGGATTATTTGCTTTCCGTCGGAGCGGTTAAGGTTTTTGATGGCGAAATCACCAAAGAAGAATTCGAACGTTATAACAAACAAGACCCTAATAAAGGTGGTTCGGGAGATATGGGGTATTGGAATCAAAATATGAAGTTTTATGTTATTCGTTCCCAAGAAAAAGGAAACATTTATATTCAATTCACTTCCAATAATGCGGGAGGAACATTAAATGTATTACAAGAAGAAGCTTTTAAACAAACGATTACCAAAGTAACGGCTGATGAAATTGCGAAGGATTTAAGTGAAAAAGGGAAATCGATTTTGTATATCAACTTCGATGTGGATAAATCTAACATCACAGGTGAAGGAAAGGAAGTGGTAACACAAATTGCAGAAGCTTTGCAGAAAGATAAAAGCTTGAAGATTTCGATTGAAGGTCATACGGATAATACAGGCGATGCTACACACAACAAAACGCTATCAAATGACCGTGCTATGGCAGTGTTAAACGCATTGGTAACTGATGGAATAGATAAAACTCGTTTAGCGGCTAAAGGTTTGGGCGCAGAACAGCCATTGGTTGCCAATGATACAGAAGAAAATAAAGCTAAAAACAGACGAGTAGAACTTGTGAATGTTAAATAATTTATAGTAAATATTATGGTGAAAATCTCAATCAATTATTTCTTGATACTTTTAGTAACTGTATTGGCATCTTGTAGTAAATCCGAAGACAATGGATCTCCAATTGACAACGGAGGAGGTCCGTCGAGTAATACATACTGGCCATTAGCCGTAGGTAATATATGGAATATGGTTAACACAGATGATCCAGGGGATAAATCTGAATATTATCTTCATAAGACATTAATCCATGAAGGTAAAACCTATTATCAATTTAAACCCGAAGGAACAGATCTTGATGTTCATTTAAATATTGGTATTAGAGAAGACAATGGGGTCTTTTATGAGTATCATGGCGCTTCATCGCAGATGGGAGTTAATACTTCGGCAGGAGTCATCACTTCCCTAAACACGAAATTAGCAGTGGGTGAAGTATGGACCGATCAAGTAACTTTAAATATTTCTGGAGCAGCATCTGGCACATTAAAGCACACTAATGAAGGTAAAATATTAGCAAAAACAACTAGCGTTGCAGTAAATGGTAAAACGTACAAGGATGTAATAAAAACAGAAACCAAAAAAACTGTACGAAACAGTATCACTGGCTATTCATTGACAATAATTTACGAAGCGTGGCTTGCCAAAGGGGTAGGTCTTATTTATGAAAAAAACACCTATGATAATGAGGTAGTTGAACAGCACCAATTAACTAGTTATTCTCTTAATTAATCCATAAAACACAGGCTGCTTCTAAAAAAGAAACAGCCTTTTTAAATATTTAATCTATGAAAAAAATAATAACAAGTATTTTTATAACAACTATCTTTCTTTTTTATAATTGTAATTCGTCAGACGAAATCAAACCGACGGAAGACAATCATACAGTTATCAATAAACCTTTTACCGAAGGTATTGTTGAAATGGGCATTTTTAGCAAAGATGTAGATTTAGGAAAAATCATTGGTAAAATAGATTTTTCACGAGAAGATATTACACAGCAATATCAGGATTTACTAACAAATGATGCGGAAGCCAGAGCCATTTTTGAGGTTGTTGAAGACACGAGCAATCAAAATCCATTAGTTGCCTGGGCGATGTCAATGAATATTTCAGAATGTACTTATTTTATAAAAGACAAGGTAGTTTTGGGAAATGTTCGTGGTTTTGGTTGGAATATGCATAATTACCATAATACAGCTGAAGACAAAGGCAGTATCTATTTAGAAACAGTTACCCAATTGGATAAAATTGCCGAACAAGACAGAAAAATATATACCGAGTTCAAGCCTTCAGAGAATGCAGGTGCAAATGCCACAAATACGATTGATTTTAGCGAGTTTAATCGTCAAGTTGAACCTAAAAAACAAAATGTTCTGGGTTATGAATGTGATGTCATTATTTACACACCAAAAAAAGTAGATAACACAATGCCTATGCAGTTGCAAAAAATAGCTGTTTACACTTCGCCGTTATTTAGCAATACCATCAATTTTACACACCCGTTCTATTTAGAAGAAAATAATGGGATTTTGCGTTTAGATATTTATTACCTAAATAATGAAGAACCAACGTTAGTAATGAAACCAAAAGCCATAAAAGAACAAGTCATAAATCAGCAAGATCTAATAAGTAAAACGAGTACACCTATCTATTCTTCTGATGACATGAATTGGGGTTTTAAAGCTTTAGCTATTATGATGAGCGGTTGGGGAGCTGTTGAAAACTAAATTTCATATGGCCCGACAATGTCATTGAATTGGTAAAGCAGGTTGCACAGTTGGAAACCTTGAAAATTAAGGGGCTGATAACAATAGGGTTATTCAGTACCGAAAACGTGCGTAAATGTTTCCGATTGCTTAAAGATATTCAATAAGAAATTATTACTCTAAACATTCCTAACGTAGAAATGCAGGAATTATCAATGGGAATGAGTGGCGATTTGGAAACAGCCATTGAAGAGGGAACAACCATTATAAGAGTGGGTACGGCTATTTTCGGGCAAAGAATTTATCTCGATAGTTATTATTGAGATGAAAACATAAAATACTGTATGGATATATTTTAGAACGAAACACCGAATAAGTCAGAAATGGCAATCAGCAAATTAGAGATTTATGTTGATAGCCCTATACAACACTTATTTTTTGGTGTTTTAGCGTTTTCAATGGTCATCCTACGAGAAGTATAATAAATAAACTAACAGAAATGGCATCTTCATTAAATCATATTAACGCTATTTCGCTGTCTGTACCTAATATCATTGAAGAAGCGTATCAAATGACCATATACCTGCAAGAATACTTGAGGTCAATAAGATAGGATGTTACAACAAAGGGCTTTAAAAACCATTGGGAAGAAATCAATTTCTTTCGGAAATTAAGTCACACATCCTCTCTAAACTCATTTACCACAATAAGATATTCCGCATGCAGACCGCTTGCCCAGTTGACGGAGGGAAAATGTACGCAAGTTATTTTTCAGAGCAATTACGGGAATTAAAACAGGAATACAGAGAGCATATCTACAATTCAGATCTTTACAGGTATTATCGTTCAGGAAGAACCGACCGTGATGAAACTTACTTTAGGTTGAGTAACGTCAATTTCCACGATGGACTGAATAGTTTCGTCTTTGAAATTAACCCGCTGTTTTCTACCTATTATGATAATAAAGTGGCTCGGATAATAGCCAACGAGTTACTCTATACCTACATACTCCAAAAAATCAACGATGATGAAATTGCAGGCTCTCTTTCAGCAAGGGATATTTCATCTGATGGCATTCTTTGGACGGACACCAAAAATGACTTGATAGAACTGATTTATGCGCTTTATGCGAACGGTTCCCTTTCCTACGGTAAGGTAGGGATACGAAAAATCAGTTTGGTTTTAGAAAAATTGTTTCAGATTAGCTTAGGAGATGTTCATCATTCTTTTCATCGAATGAAATATCGTGCAGGTTCCCGAACCGCATTTTTAGATCAACTGAAATCTTCTTTGGAAGAATATATGGACAAGGATTTATAGAGGTATCAAAAACAAAAAGGGAAGGGCATTAAAAATCTTACTGTATTTTAAAAAACTTTTTTTTATATTTGCTATGAGCTAACGGAAACACGTTGAAAAGCAAAGCAATAAGCACCATTACCAAATCGTTACCTGACTTCTTTGATTATCTCTATAAAAGCTTAGTATTCAATCTATACAGCTTTTTCCTGAAAACTTTAAAATATAAAATAGAGGTGTAAAGAAGGGATTTATCCCTTTTTTACTTTTAAGCGGATGGGGTTGCTAGAAACAAAGAGAAAGCTTACTTTTAATAGACCCAATCTTTTGAACTAAATTGAATACACAAACATGAATAAATCACTTGATTTGAGAAGTGTGGTGGTTACACGCTATGTAACTCCTTTGCGCGAAGGGGGATCATTACCTGCTTTGGCCGATGCGGATGATGGTTTTAAATACGTTATTAAGTTTCGAGGAGCAGGACATGGAGTAAAAGCTTTAATTGCGGAATTACTAGGGGGATTACTAGCGAAAACGCTGGAATTACCTGTTCCTGAATTGGTATTCGCGACTTTAGATGAAGCTTTTGGGAGAACAGAGGGGGATGAAGAAATTCAAGACTTACTCAAGTTTAGCCAAGGCTTAAATTTGGGCTTACACTTTCTTTCCGGTGCATTGACATTTGACCCACAGGCCTTCGAAGTAGATGAAATGTTGGCTTCGAAAGTGGTTTGGTTAGATGCATTTATTACTAATGTAGATCGCACTTTTCGCAATACCAATATGTTAGTTTGGCATAAGGAGTTGTGGCTGATTGATCACGGAGCCTCTTTTTATTTTCACCATTCATTTACCAATTGGGAAAAAAGTGCAGTCACGCCTTTTGCGTTGATTAAGGATCATGTATTATTGGCAAAAGCCTCTAAATTAGATCAGGTTAATCAAGTGTTTACCCAGGTATTGACGGATGAGGTATTGCAAGATATTGTGAACCAGATCCCCGTAGATTGGTTACTGTGGGAAGAATCCACCTTGGAACCTGAAGAAATTAGAGCGATTTATTTTCAGTTTTTGCAATTGAGAAGAGAGCAGGCGAGTGTATTTGTTAATGAAGCAAAAAAATTACGCGATGTTAGTTTATGAGTATGCAGTGATTCGATTTGTTCCTCGCGTTGAACGCGGTGAGTTTATCAATATTGGACTTTTGCTTTTTTGTAAACAGAAGCGAATGGTTCAGGGACAGTATTATTTGGATCGCGGAAAACTATCGTGCTTTCGTACGGAAGTGGATTACGATAGCTTAGAAACACATGTGAAGGCGTTTATTTCCATAGCAGAAGCAGAAGCTAAAACAAGCCCTATTAACAGTTTTGATGCTGCAGAGCGCTTTCGCTGGTTAGCTGCGACAAAGAGCTCTTGTATTCAAGTTTCGGCTACACATTGTGGCTTAACAGCGGATATAAATCAAACGTTTGAACAACTTTTTGACGAACTTGTCCTGTAGTTATGCCGTTATTTTATTTCAAAACAATCGTTGTAAATAAGGTGAAGTACTTTTTGGTGCGTTTGCCTTTTGTGCTTAGTTTTATTTCACTTCTAGTTCTGATTTTTGATTTGGGCTTCAATACGCTCAACGACTATCACAGTCATCTACACCATTTGTACAATGTGTGTTTGACTATAGGGATGGTGATTATCTTTTATCGGTATTTTAGTGCATTTCGACAGAAAAAACAGCCCAACTTAGGAGTAAAGATTTTCGATGCGTTTAGCGTTTTACTTTTTTTGACGCTGGTTGTCGTGCGTTGGCAACCTGAGCATACGCTTCGTTTTTTCGATAGTAATGCTGTGATCTTTTTTGCTGTATTCTTGATGGTTGTTCGCGAGTTTTCCATGTTACAGCTCAACTTGAAGAAAACTAAACTCACGCCACCTCAGCTGTTTATTGTCAGTTTTTTATTGATTATTTTCATAGGGGCCTTTATGTTGTCTTTTCCAAAAGCAACAGTTACCCCTGGTAGTCTACGTTATATTGACGCTTTGTTTACTGCTACTAGTGCTGTCTGTGTGACGGGATTATCTACGGTGGATATTGGTAGTCAGTTTACTATATTTGGCAAAACCGTAATGATCTTTTTGATGGAATGTGGAGGATTGGGAATCATGACCATTGCGAGTTATTTTAGCTATTTCTTTAGAGGAAAGGCTTCCTATGGCAATCAATTGGTCCTCAAGGATGTTTCCTCTATAGATAAATTAGGTGATGTTTTTGCCACGTTAAAACGCATCATTATTATTTCTGGCATTATTCAAATAATTGGGATGATTGCCATTTTTATCAGTATTCGAAATCAAGTTTTTGACTCGCTGTTTGACCGCATTTTTTTCGCTGTCTTTCACGGCGTATCTGCTTTTTGTAATGCGGGCTTTTCAACACTACCCGAGAATTTATACACGCTTGAATATCGCTTCAATTACCCGTTGCAATTGATTATTGCAGGGTTGTTTATCATGGGGGGATTGGGCTTTCCGATTGTCTATAACGTCTATAAATACATCAAGCACTTGATCGTCAATCGACTGTTGCCTTTTAGTATAAAAGAAGCGAGTATATACATTCCACGGGTAATTAATTTGAGTACTAAGATTATATTGATCACCACGGCCAGTTTGATTGTGGGGGGGACTGTTATGATATATTGTTTAGAATATAACAATACGCTGTCAGAGCACCACGGCATAGGAAAAGTGGTTGTGGCTTTTTTTACGGCTACTTCTCCGCGTACTGCTGGATTTGCATCGGTAGACAATAATTTATTTACGCTTCCTACCTTTTTGATTGTGATACTGTTGATGTGGATTGGAGCTTCTCCAATTTCGACAGGAGGGGGGATTAAGACAACAACTTTTGCCATTGCCCTATTGAATGTATGGACGCTGATGAAAGGAAAAACAAGAATTGAAGTCAACCGTAGAGAAGTAGACGAATCAGCAGTAAGACGTGCGTTCGCCATTATTTTTCTATCGTTGTTTATTATAGGAATTGCTCTTTTTGCCCTTACTTTTTTTGAACCTAAGATCGATATTATTCGGTTGTCTTATGAGGCTTTTTCAGCCTATAGTACAGCGGGTTTGAGTACGGGTATCACTACTGATTTAACAGATTCAAGTAAGGTAACGCTCATTATGCTTATGTTTGTTGGACGCGTGAGCATTCTAACGCTTTTAATGGCAATTAGCAAAAAGGAAACCATGACAAACTACAGGTATCCAACAGAGGAAATATTGATTAACTAAGTAAGAGGACTAAGATGAAATATATAATTATAGGTTTGGGGAATTTTGGCGCTTCTTTAGCGCAAAAGTTGACGGAGCAAGGCAATGAAGTAATCGGAGTGGATAAAAATATGGCTCGTGTTGATGCCAATAAAGACAAGGTTTCACATACTATTTGTTTGGATTCAACCGATCAGTATTTGGTTGCTGGTCTTCCGTTGGGAAATACGGATATTGTTATCGTAGCGATTGGAGAAGATCAAGGGGCTAATATTATGACAACGGCAGTATTAAAAAATCTCAATGTCAAGCGATTAATTAGTCGTGCCATTACACCTTTACACGAAAATGTCCTACAGGCGATTGGTGTAGATGAGATTGTACATCCTGAAGAAGAAACGGCCGAACGTTGGGCAAAGAAATTATGCATCAAAGGTGTGGTAGACTCCTACGAGATCAACGGGCGTTATAGTATTGTAGAAATTACCATTTCCGAGCGTTTCGCCAACAAAACTTTGGGAGAGATCGGATTCAGAACCAATTATAATTTAGTAGTGTTAACGACCTTAAAAGTGCGTGAAGAACGCAACTTCTTTGGTGCTCAGCGAAAATTTCACGAAGTACAAGGGATTGCTTCCTATGATACTATTTTGCATCAAGGAGATATTATGGTGATTTACGGTGACAATAAGGACATCAAACGCATTTTGAATGATTAAAGGAAATGGATGGGAGAGAATGGGGGAATTATCGAATACTAAGTGTAAAAAAAGGTTCGATTGTTTTTAAACAATCGAACCTTTTTTTATTAGAAATTCCCTTGACGAGTGATGAGATGAGTTCCCTTACAAAGCGCAATGAGCAATGAGCAAAGAACAAAAAGCAAAGCGCCATTTCCCCCCTCTCTTATAACTCTACATTTCCAACGGGATAATCTCCTAGATAATGCGATAAGTCGATTGTTTTATACGTTAATTTGGAGTACTTGTTTGAAAAGAGAATAATACAGGCATTTGAATCGGCTAAGCGAATGTAGGAGGATGTATTTCCTCTCCACCAACCGTTGTGGTAGGTGTAGTTTTTATCGTTCTTCATTTTGATCAAGCGCATGCCCAGTCCATAATTGCGTGTCCCTTTACTTTCAAAACTGTAACCCTCTGTCATTTGTCCTTTAAGATCTGCACTTAAGAAATCATCTGAATACATGGCAGTATCTAATTTCAGCATATCTCTAGGTGTGGTATAAATATTTTTGTCTCCATAAGTACCATCCATATAGTCCCAATGCATCTCGCGATAATTGGAGTTATACGATTGAGTTACTTGATTTTTATGTGTAATATCGTCAAACACAAAACTGTGATTCATCTCTAGCGGATCGAAGATTAAATCGCGTACAGCTTGTTTAAATTTTTTACCAGTTACTTGTTCAACAATAGAAGCCAAGACTACGTAATTGGTATTACTATAAGTAAAACGCGTATCGGGCTTGAAATCCAACGCTACGGATTTGCTTTTAATTACCTCAATTACTTGATCGTTGGTAATTACATTTTGGCTGTTCCATTTGTTGGGATAGTATCCGTAGTATTTCAAACCACTACGGTGGTTTAGCAGCATTCGAACTGTAATTTCATCATAGGGAAAACCGTCGATAATTTCCGAAACGGATTGATCCAAGTAAATGAGGTTTTCTTGTACCAGTCGCAAAACCGTTACGGCTGTTATTACTTTTCCAACAGAAGCAACGTGAATAGGTGTATTTTCTGTAATGGATTCATTTTGTTTTTTATTGGCATAGCCTGAATAGTGTTCGTATAAAACTTTTCCATTTTGAGCC
Organism: Myroides sp. DF42-4-2; assembly: GCF_030326445.1. Lineage (NCBI taxonomy): Bacteria > Pseudomonadati > Bacteroidota > Flavobacteriia > Flavobacteriales > Flavobacteriaceae > Myroides > Myroides sp. DF42-4-2. The sequence goes on along the minus strand of NZ_JACAKI010000016.1, from coordinate 16,565 downwards.
ACTAAGAAGCTACCTGTATAGCCGCTTTTTTTAATATATTGATTGTAAAAATCTTCAATTTGCTGGCCTTTTTCAAGGATATATTCTGGTTTTAGCTCTTGAAATGACGACTCATATGGTTTGTCAATAAACACATTGTGTTCTTTGATGATAGGCATATTCAAGGCTAAATCCATAGTAGTTTCTTGCTGTTGTTTGCAAGAAGCTAAAGCTAATAAGCTAACTAAAGCGAGTGTGAGTTTGGTATTCATTAGTCTTACTGTCTTGTAGGGATTTTTTAAAGAAAAAACCAAATTAGTAAAAGTTATTGAATATCAAAGGAATTTCTCACGAAACTTTCATATACTACTTAATAAATTTGAGAAGTATACAAAACGTTCTTTTTTAGGAGATGTAAGAAGGGGGGGGATTAATTTACATTTCCTATCTCATGAGCAGAGGGTATAGCGGACGATGTTTGGCAAGTAGAGGAGAGGAGAAGAGATCGATCAGCAGGGATTCTCTAGGTCTTTGTTTAGAAAAGAGATAAAAAAGCAGTAATTTTACTCACAAATAAGAAAAGATATGAGTAAGATAGAATGGAAAACGGCGATCGAGTTTGAAGATATTACCTATAAAAAGTGTAATGGAGTGGCTCGAATAGCGTTTAATCGTCCGGAAGTTCGAAATGCTTTTAGACCCAAAACAACAAGTGAGTTATATCGTGCTTTTTACGATGCACAAGAAGACACTTCTATTGGCGTAGTATTATTATCGGCAGAAGGTCCGTCACCTAAGGATGGGGTGTACTCTTTTTGTAGTGGTGGAGACCAGAAGGCTAGAGGGCATCAAGGCTATGTAGGTGAAGATGGAATGCACCGATTGAATATTTTAGAGGTGCAGCGATTAATTCGCTTTATGCCTAAGGTTGTCATTGCGGTAGTTCCGGGATGGGCAGTTGGAGGAGGACACAGTTTACACGTGGTTTGTGACATGACTTTAGCGAGTAAAGAGCACGCTATTTTCAAGCAAACAGATGCGGATGTTACGAGTTTTGATGGGGGCTATGGATCTGCGTATTTAGCTAAAATGGTTGGACAGAAAAAAGCGAGAGAGATTTTCTTTTTAGGAAGAAACTATTCTGCACAAGAAGCTTTTGAAATGGGGATGGTTAATGCGGTGATTCCACATGCTGAGTTAGAAGATACAGCTTATGAATGGGCACAAGAAGTACTAGCGAAATCTCCAACGTCAATTAAGATGTTGAAATTTGCGATGAACTTGACAGATGATGGTATGGTAGGCCAGCAAGTATTTGCTGGAGAAGCAACCCGTTTAGCTTATATGACAGAAGAAGCAATTGAAGGGCGCAATGCATTCTTAGAAAAACGCAAGCCGAATTTCCCTAAGAAATGGATTCCATAATAGATATAAAATAAAGTAAATAGTTTGTTCGCCTTTTCGCGGAAAGCTGTACTTTTGCAATCTTATGCAGATCGCCTTATCGCTGGTTTAGCAATAAACGAGAGGAAAGTCTGGACACCATAGAGCGGTATAGTGGGTAACACCCATCCGCGGAGCAATCCGTGAGGACAAGTGCAACAGAAAGGATGTACAGGTAATGCTGTAGTGAAATCAGGTAAACTCTATACGGTGAAATGCCATGTATATTTAGCGTTTGAGGGCTGCTCGCCCGATGCTTTAGGGGTAGGCAGATAGAGCCATTGAGTAATTGATGGCCTGGATAAATGATAAGGATGCATTTCGGTGCATACAGAATCCGGCTTATAGATCTGCATTTATTTTTAAATCAATGTATTAGAATAAAAAAGATTGACTTATATCCTAAGTCAATCTTTTTTTATGTAAACGTTAGATTTTGATGTATAAATTACTTAATCATATACATATAAAATACAAATCACTTGGTTTATTCGGTTTTAAATCAAATCAATGTATTTTTTTACTCTATTTTTTAGCCCTGAAATAAGGTAGTTTTAAAAAACAATGCGTTAGGAAGAAGCGAAGTGTACGTTTTTTACTATTCTTCGTCTGTATCTTCGTCCTCTTCTTCTGATGCGTATTCAAAAAAGGTGAAGACAGATCCGCCGTAGTTTTTCTCAAAAGAAAAATGAGGCAAATGCTCTAATTTAGTGAATTTTGAATGTTCAACAACAAGCATTCCTTCTTCGTCTAGGATGTTGTTGGTCAAGATATCGGTTACTATTTTTTCAAACTGTTCTTGCGTAAAGTCATACGGAGGGTCAGCAAAAATAATATCATAGGTTCCCTGGTGTTTTTCAAGGAATTTAAACACGTCTGATTTATAAGGTACGATGTTTAGCTCAAAGTCTTTCGCTGTTTTCTTGATAAAGTTAACACAACCATAATCAGCGTCAATGCTGACAATATTTTCCACGCCTCTTGAAGCAAACTCGTAACTAATACTTCCTGTTCCCGCGAATAAATCTAACACTTGTAGTTCAGAGAAATTGAAGTGATTGTTTAGAATATTAAACAAAGCTTCTTTACTCATGTCAGTAGTTGGGCGAACCGGTAGGTTTTTAGGTGGACTTAGTTTTCTTCCCTTTAATTTTCCTGAAATAATTCTCATAGATGGAATAAAATATAATGTTGTTTAGGTACTTGATAATGTAGGAGGAGAGAAGGAGCAATCCTAGTATTTTCCTCTATAAGGTCTAGGTGACGAATGTACGTATAGACTTGTTCAAACAAAGCATCTTCTTTTTCAATGCGACTCATCAAATTTAATCGAATGGTTTCTGGATCGAGTTTGAGTTGTTCGTATACGAAGAGCAGATAATAGATAAAATCTTGAGGGGTTGTGTATAAAAAGGAGTTGAACAGTATTAGTTGTGCACCTTGGGTAACAACCAATTCGAAATGATCCTTTTGCACATAGGCATATACTTCAATATTCGTATTATTTGCTGCTCGTTCTAATACGTGATCTACCAAAGCAGTATTGATGTTTTGATAGGTAAAAGAGCCTAGTTTGTCAAAGAGAACGTTATTGATTTGTACATAAGGGATGTAGACGTTGTTGATGGTTTGATTGGCTAACTCATCAAAGGCAAAGAAATCGGACGAAAAAACTTTGGTATTGTACTGTAAGTAGGATCCCAATGCGTTTTCATCGAATATAGCTGTTGGAACAAAAGTATTGAGATTATTGTCGTGTAATACAACGATATCCTCAAAAGCATCTGATAGGATTTCGTGTTTAGCAAAGAGCGCCTGCAACTGATCTTCAATTGTTCTATTTTGGTTTAAGGCTTCAGAAACGAAATGGTGAATCTGTTTGGATTCAACCTCTTGTACGATGAATGTAAATTTCTGTAGGGAAACCTGAATGATAAGTTTGTTTAAGCTTTGCTTCATTGTTTGTTGCGCTATAAATTTCTGACTGCGAATACAAGAGACAAATTTAAACAATTTTAAGGGAGTATATTAGTCTTGGGCTAAAAAGCTTAGTATCTTTGGTGTTTTAGGTGTATTTTGGAGAAAACTAGCATGAGAGGAACTGAATTTTATAAAGTATTACGACATCAATTTCCGTATGAACTCACGTTAAAACAAGATATTTTCTTACAGAAAATAGCAGAGTTTATTACGAAGGATCAGCAGGATGAGTTATTTGTTTTGAAAGGATATGCGGGTACGGGAAAAACGACCTTGTTGTCGGTTGTAGTAAATCAATTGCGTTCGATCCAAAAATATGCAGTTATGCTTGCACCTACAGGGCGAGCAGCTAAGGTGATTAGCAGTTATGCACAGCGTCCAGCCTTTACGATTCACAAGTATATATATTATCCGAAGCCGTTAAAAAATGGAGGGGGAATGCAATATACGATGCGACAAAACAAGCATAAAAACACGATTTTTATTGTGGATGAAGCCTCGATGATTGGCGATGGTTCAGCAGGAGACAGCAGTATGTATCCCCATGGATCCTTATTGGATGATTTGATTTACTACGTTTATACGGGACAAAATTGTAAGTTGATTTTAATTGGAGATGTAGCACAGCTTCCTCCGATCAATATGACGGTTAGCCCCGCTTTGGATACCGATCAATTGAGCTTTCATTACAATATGCCGATTCATCACATCGAATTGGATGAGGTGATGCGTCAAGAGGAGGATTCGGGTATTCTATATAATGCAACGGAACTGCGTATGTTGTTGGACTCTCATTTTATGGATACGTTTCAGTTCAATTTATACGGGTTTAAGGATATTATTCGTCTAACTGATAGCTATGACATTCAAGATGCTATTCTATCTTCTTATTCCAATGCAGGACCAGAGGAAACGATGTTTATTGTTCGTTCAAATAAACGCGCCAATGCGTATAATCAACAAATCAGAATGCGTATTTTAGATCGAGAGAGCGAAGTAGCAGCTGGAGATTTATTGATGGTTGTTAAAAACAATTACTACTGGTTAAAAGATTCAACGGTAACGGACTTTTTAGCCAATGGAGATATTATCGAAATTCTACAAATTTATAAAACAGTTGAGCTATACGGTTTTCGATTCGCATCCGTGCGCATTCGCATGATTGATTATGATGAGATGACTCCGTTTGATACAGTTATTCTTTTAGATACGTTAAGCAGTGAATCGCCAGCGTTGACTTATGAAGAGAGCAATCGCTTGTATCAAGAAGTACTTCTGGATTATGAGGATGAAATTTCCAAGTATAAAAAGAATCAGAAGGTAAAAGAAAACGAATACTTTAATGCGCTACAAGTGAAATTTTCCTATGCCGTTACCTGCCATAAGTCGCAAGGTGGACAGTGGGAAACGGTTTTTATTGAACAGCCGTATTTACCAGAGGGAATAAATCAAGACTATGTGCGTTGGTTGTATACAGCAATTACGCGTGCCAAGAGTAAATTGTATTTAATTGGTTTTCAAGAGGAGTATTTTGAAGAGGATGTGGACGCGTATTTGGAGTAAAACTTGGGATAAAACAAGGCGATATTCTTGGAAGAGATTCGCGAAATCCCTTATCTTTGATTGAAAATAATAGAACTAGTATGAAAGTAATTGCTGTTATTCCGGCACGTTATGCCTCTACGCGTTTCCCTGCAAAATTAATGCAGGAGTTAGGCGGTAAAACAATTATTCGACGAACGTACGAAGCTACGGTTGAAACAGGACTATTTGACGAGGTATTTGTCGTTACCGATTCGCCTTTGATTTTCGATGAAATTCAGTATTATGGCGGTCGTGTTGTGCGCAGTATAAAGGAGCATGAAAGCGGCAGTGATCGAATAGCAGAAGCAGTTGAAGGAATTGAGGCAGATATTGTTATTAACGTACAAGGAGATGAGCCTTTTGTCAATAAGGATAACCTTGAGAAATTAATTGAAATTTTTAAAGCAGATCAGGAGAAACAGATCGATTTAGCGTCTTTGATGACGCCAATTGACGATTGGGAACGTATAGAAAATCCGAACAATGTTAAAGTAGTGGTCGATGAGCAACAGCTTGCCTTGTATTTTTCGCGTTCAGTTATTCCTTATCCAAGAGACAAAGACACCAAAGTTCAATACTATCAACATATTGGAGTTTACGCATTTAGACGTGAAGCTTTGTTAGAATTCACGACTTGGCCCATGAAATTTTTAGAAGCTACTGAAAAGTTAGAACAGTTGCGTTATTTAGAATATGGGAAACGCATTAAAATGGCAATTACCCAGCATGCGGGGGTTGGTATTGATACACCAGAAGATTTAGCTTATGCCAAAACGCTATTATAGGGCGTGAAAAATAAGGTGCAAATAAAAAAGAGGGTGTCCCAAAAGGACACCCTCTTTGTATGGTATAAAACGGGACTTTTTTCTTTGATTAATTATTCTTGCAAGTAAAACGAATGTTAAACTCTGATCGAGGCGGGCAATTCGTCCCTTTAGCTATTCCGATTGCGTGGATTACTTTTTTTTACAATCGTTCTGTTCTATTCAGGTGCTGCACGAATACGTTACAAAACTACATCAGTCGAAATTAACCTGAAATACACCCTTACGTGTTTTTCCATTATTGGGAATAAAAAAGCACAAAAGGGATTGTTTTTCCTTTAATAAACAACACAAATAGTTGTTATTCAGTTGTTTATTTAGTTTTGTTTTGCTTTTGTTCGGGTCTTCTTCGGTAAACCTGTGTATTTACGGGGGTTTAACCCCGATTTACCGAAGCTGACTCGAACAAGACTCGAACAAGACTCGAACAAAATCCAACCCCCTTTATCGATTTACTGCAAGAAACTAAACACTTCTTTTTCGTCTAAATTCATGTAAAAACAAAAATCTGCGCGATCGGAACAAACAATAAAAAAATCCCGTCTAAAAAAGGCGGGATTTTGTTTTTTAGGCTTTTTAGACAGCCTCTTTTTTATTTTTAGGATGCAGTAGTTGTATCTACAGTTGTATGTTTTTGTTCCTCTTTGGGCGCTACAACAGGTATTGTTGTTTCCACTGGAGGTTTATAGGTGCGCTTACGCGGTTTTATACTATCATTTTCGGTGGAATAACCCGTGGTATAGGCTTGATTTTGAAGGGTTATTGGTTGTTGGTTTTGCGTTACAGGAAGGAGAACTGTTGTTTTCCATGTTGAAGGCAAGCGATTATTTAGGGAAGATTGATTTAATTCAATCAACATTTTTTGAGCCGGATTAGAGGTGAAAACGTCTGATTTATCAACCACTATACGAATCTCTTTCAGTGCTTTTGGCAGGTGAGAATAGTATCCTACAACCGTGCTCTCAAAATAGTCACTGGCTACTAAAGTTCCTTGTTTTACTCTTTCCACTTCATTTAAGAAAATAGAATCTTGTAGTTTAAAACCAAATTGAAACGCTAAGTTTTCCGTCAAAGGGTTGTTGTCAAACAAAAGCAATGGTATTGGTTCAACCTTAATTTTATTGACAGTACAAAAATCCGTAAGTTGTGTATGTAGAGCTTCAATTGTTGCTTTAATATCGGTATAATCTGCTGTGCTATCGAGGTAGATATAGTCAAAAGTATTTCTTTTAGCAGTACCTGAAGTTGTTAGATCATATTCTCTATACTGTTTAATAAAGAAAACAATCAAAGCGTTGATGCTATTATCCAGGGAAGAGCCAACCACTTTATCTGGAGATCCAGAGAAGAAAGTTAGTATTTTCGTTTTTAAGTCAATGGAACCTTCGAAAGTAAAATCAACTTTTGTCTTTTGTCCTTGAGGGTGAAATTTCCAAATGATATTGGACAATTTGTTGTCGTACAGGATATCTTGTGAAATACTGTCGTATGGTTTTTCGTATTCTTTTCGAATTTGGTAAACGCCAATTTTTGGTAGGGTGATACTGTATACTCCGTTGGTATTATTTTCTGTTTCAATCCAATCGTTCCAATTGTTTAAATCTTGTATGTATCGGTATACAATGGGTTGAGGGGCGTCAAGTTCAAATGATTTTGTGATTTTGAAATTACCACTTTGTGTTAATACAAAAACCACTAGCGAAATGCATAGCAAAGTAACGAGAAGCAGGAAATACTTAAGGATTTTCATAGTTAGCAGTAGACACCTAGGGTTAAATATTATTTAAGTACGTTCTTTAGGATGAATAGCGAACCAATAAAGGCTAAAAACGCGAGTAAGATCCACAGTCTATTTTTGTAGTATTTGCGGTGGAGATTAAGATCTTTACGGTACATAATGATTAGAATAATCGTAAATGTGATAATAAAGAAAGCTGCGAATTGAATTTGCCCAGTTGTAAACATAATAAAGATTTTAGCAAAAATAAGTAAAAACCTTCAATTTAGAGCATAAAAAAACGGCAGGATCACTGCCGTTTTATAAAATGTATCCCAAAAGGGTATTTATATTTTTTCAGTCCAGTTGAAAGTATCTTCAATTGCTTTTTGTTGAATACCTTGTAGGTTAGTTTTCAGCATAATAGCGTAAGAATTTTCATCTGTTACATTTGGTAACTCGTAGTATTTTTGTTGGTAAGCAAAACCTTCGATTTGTCCGATTGTTACTGCAGTTCCAGCACCAAAGATTTCTAATAGTTCACCTTTAGCATGTGCATCCAGTAATTCTTGTACAACGATGGATCTTACTTCTACATTGATTCCCTTGCTTTTGGCAATGTCGATTAAACTTTTTCTTGTAACACCATCTAAGATACGCTCACTAGTAGGGGCTGTGATTAAAGTATCTCCAATTCTGAAGAATACGTTCATTGTCCCAGCTTCCTCTAATTTTGTATGGGTAGCATCATCTGTCCAGATTACTTGTTGGTATCCTTCTTTTTGAGCTAATTGCGTAGGGTAGAATTGCCCACCGTAGTTTCCAGAACATTTTGTGTATCCAACACCACCATTTGCTGCGCGGCTGTAGTGTTCTGCAATTTGTACTTTTACTTTCCCTGAGTAATACGTACGTGCAGGAGAACAGATAATACAGAACATAAATTCGCTAGATGGACCAGCAACAACACCTTCGTGTGTTCCAACCATAAATGGACGTAAGTACAACGAGTTTCCTTGTCCTTTTCTTACCCATTCTCTATCTAAATCTAATAGTGCTTTTAAACCGTCAATAAATCTTTCTTCATCAATGTGTGGCATAGCCATACGCTCTGCAGACTTATTAAAACGCGCCCAATTTTCGCGTGGTCGGAATAACCATACATCATCATTATCGTCTTTGTATGCTTTCATCCCTTCAAAAATCGCTTGTCCGTAGTGGAAAACATTAATTGAAGGAGCAAAACTCATCGGCCCATAAGGTTTGATTTCCACTTGTCCCCATTTACCATCTTTATAATGACAAACCAACATATGATCCGTGAAAATAGATCCAAATTTTACATTCTCGAAATCAATTGAATCGACTCTAGACTTTTCTATTTTTTCAATAGAAAGTTCAAATTTTGTTTCTAAACTCATTTTATAGTGTTTTTTTAAAAGTTGTTGTTGTATAAATTAAAACGTATACACTGTATTTTTTAAAATACTGCCTTACAAAAATAGCAAAAAAACTCACTATTTATCAATTTAATTTAAAGAATAATTACGTAGCTGAATAAAATTTTGTATTATCAAAAAAAAACTTGAGAAAATATAGAATACTTTGAATTTGTTTGTGTAAACTCTTTGTTTTTAGTTTATTTTTTTGATTTAGTGAGAAACTCTTTTTTCTTGGGTAACTGTTGATTAGTGAATAAATGATTCTTTTATGCTTGATTTTTTTTAAACTCAACAGTAAATGTTACTATTTTTTGCCGGGAATATAAAAGGCTTAGCGATAAAAGTGCTTTATGTGTTCTATAGCAATTCGATTGGTTTAGGCGATGGTTGTGGCTGGGACGTTTTAGAACTAGAACATATCAAGAAGTTGAAGTAACTGAATCGAAATATGCTGTCCTAGGGTATTTTTAACTTTTTGTATTTTAATAGGATAAAGTGGATGTTAAAAAATAAAAATAGAACAAGGTGTTTTACCTTGATTATAAGTGATATACTGCTGTGTTAATAGCAGGGATTTGCTCTAAGTATGTTGGTTGTCTAACCTAAATTACCTCTGTTTTTTTCGCCTGAATCACCAGATTGTTAGGTGTTTGAAAAGGAAGTACAGCTGCAATAGTTTATGTATTTCACTTTGTTTTTTACTTATCTTTGAGCAATTAAAAATTTTAACAGAAATTCATGAAATACGTTGGACTAACACTAGGATTAGCAGCTTTATTGACTGTTAGTTGCGCAAAAAAACAGGAGGCCACTAGCGAAACAGCACCTGTAATCTCCGCAATTGAAAAAGAATATGAAACTTTTGGACAAGCGCTGGATGCCAATCAAGAAGTATGGACTAAAGAAGCCATGGGAAAAGCATTTGATCAATTGAAAGAAGGAGATACACTACGCGTATCCTTTACTTCTACTATTAAGGAAGTCTGTCAAAAGAAAGGTTGTTGGATGCAAGTAGCGTTGGATCAAGATAAAAGTAGCTTTGTCCGTTTTAAAGACTATGGTTTTTTTGCACCAATGAACGCAGGAGGTCATGAGGTTGTGATGCAAGGAAAAGCTTTTGTGTCTGTAGTTTCAATAGATGAATTAAAGCACTATGCGAAAGATGCAGGAAAGAGCGAAGACGAAATAGCTGCTATTACAGAGCCTAATGTAACCTATGCTTTTGAAGCAGACGGTATTGCAATTGTCAAATAGAAACTAAAAGATGATTCGATTCACCATACTCTTATTGCTCTTGTGTGGAAGCGTCAGCTGTCAGCAGGTAAAAAAACAAACGAGCAAGGACGATCACCTCGATCAAACGCCGACAGCACAGCAAAAAAGCAACACATTTGAGCTGTATGAGCTTTCTGAAATGGCTGTATTAATGGAGCAAATGCACGTTGATAATAAGCGTATTCGCGATCGCATACTGGCTGGGATGTCAATCACAGACAGTATGCCGAGTTTACATCAACGTTTATTAACAGCGGTTATGACAGATCCTACCGATAGAGATCTGTTTTTTGAAACACAAGCTCGGGCTTTTATTCAGGTGGAAGAAGCTTTTTATGCAGATCCCAACCACCAAACCAAAGAAAAGTTCAATGCCATTGTAGAAGCTTGTTTAAGTTGTCATCAAAAGAAATGCGGAGGTCCGATTCCCAGAATTAAAAAATTATTGATTCCTTAATTCAATGAAGAGAAAAATTATTGTTACCTCAGATGGGTCACATTCCTTAGAAGTAGAAGATTGGGGAGAAACTTACCACTCGATTCACGGCGCAATACAAGAATCTAAACACGTCTACATTGAGCAGGGGTTAATGCGATTTATTAAACAAGAGGAAGTAAAAGTCTTAGAATTTGGTTTAGGAACAGGATTAAATGCTTTTTTGACCATGGCGACCTTAGTTCCCCTACAAAAAAAAGTCGTTTATCACGCAATCGAAGCCTTTCCCTTGACAAAAGAAGAATATAGTGTGTTAACCTTTCCTTCTCTTTTACCGGAATTTCAAGAAGGGCAATCTCTTTTTTCAGCTTTACACGAGGCTATTTGGGATGTAGAACTCGCCTTGCATACGCAGGTAACCGTACAAAAGATTCACGCAACTTTCGAAGATGTAGCAGTCAAAACCAATTACTTCGACTTGGTCTATTTCGACGTTTTTGGCTATCAATATCAACCGCATTTATGGACAGTAGAGATCTTTCAAAAAGCGTATGATAGTCTAAAAGAAGGCGGGATGTTAGTTACTTATGCTTGTAGAAGCGTTATTAAAAAAAATATGATCGCTGCAGGATTTACCCTTGAAATCGTAGCAGGACCACCTGGAAAAAGAGAAATGACTCTCGCTCATAAATAGGAAAAAACACAAATAAATTAGCACAAAAGCTCCCAAGAAGTACCTACTTCTTGGGAGCTTTTTTTTATAGACCTGGTTAAACTGGTTTATTTCTACTTGTTTACTTTTTTTAAAAATAAATGAAATTATCATAATATTATAATTTTGATCTATATGTGATTTTTTTCGTTAAAAAATGATATTAAATATTTATTTATCTTATTTTTTGGTTAAAAAACATATATAATTTAATGTTATTATTAAAAAAATAAGCCTTGTGTTTTTTTAAAATATTTTTTATCCTGATTTTTTTATTTAATTTTAAGTGAAATTTAAGACATAAGTATTTTAAATTAAGAGATATTTTACTAATTGTTTATCGGCTGGGTGCAAGCTGTACGGCTAGAAAATAAAAGGGAATACAAACCTTTAAAATTGAAATTTTATGAAGCAGCATTATCTAAAATTTACCTTTTTACTGCTCGTCAGTGTTCCATGTTTATCCTATGGACAAGAAGAATCTGAAAAAACACAGCTTATTAATACAGGAGTATTGACGGTTCGCCCTGAAACAAAGCTCTCCACGCGATTTGATTTTGTCAATACCGAAAAAGGGGATGTCGTTAATGATGGTGAAGTGATTTTTTATAAAAATTTCTCGAATGAGGGATATTACGGCTTAACACCCACCAAGAAAACATCTTCTACCTATTTTGTGGTGCATAAGGATACGCAAGCCAAACAAATCAAAGGGGGAGGTTTAACTTCCTTTTATAATGTGGAATTTGATAGCGAATGGGAAGGGGTTGCCTTTAACTTGCAAAATAATATAGATATCTATGGTTCTGCACATTTTAAAAAGGGGATCATAAAAATAGATCCCACTATAAAAGAACAAGGATTGTCTACCGGGATGATGAGTTTTATGCCTAATGCGCAACATAAGAATGTTGGCGATCACAGTTTCGTCGATGGGGAAGTGGAAAAAGTAGGTCGGGATGGTTTTGAATTTCCAATCGGGAAAGAAACGTATTATCGCCCTGCTTTTATCGAAGCTCCAGACAATGTCAAAGCTGTTGTTTTAGCTGAGTATTACCACAATGATATTCCTTTTTTTGAGACACATAAAAATACAGCTGGTGTCGTTCAGTTGCTAAATACAAATGAATATTGGCGATTGAACGGCAAAACAGGAAATGAACATACGGTAATACTAAGTCTAAGCTGGGATGATCGTACAACACCTGCCGAATTGCTAAAAGATCCAGAAAGTGAACTGCACATTGTTCGCTGGGATGAACAAAAACAGCTTTGGGTTGATGAGGGGGGCGTAGTGGATATGTCTACAAAAAGGATTACAACTCCTATCGCAATTAAAGACTTTGGCTATTTTACCTTAGGGACAGTTAAACAAGACTGGATTTTGGAAGGAGACGTGGTAATTTACAACTTGGTAACACCTGACGGAGATGGCAAAAACGATTACTTTATTATTGATAATATCAAAAAATACCCCAATAACCGCGTTGAAGTTTACAACCGATGGGGGGTAAAAGTGTATGAAACTACGGGCTATGACCCAAATGGAGACGGCAGTACCAATGTATTTAACGGCTATTCAGGAGGTAAAATTACAGTAGATAAAAGTAAAAAACTACCTAGTGGAACCTATTATTATATAGTGACTTACGAATATACCGATCAACATGGTAGTCGCATGATTAAGAAAGCCGCGAATTTGCATTTAGAGACTAATTAAACCCACGTAAAATGAGAATAGGAAGTACAATCAAAATAATGATTCTTGGAAGTGTAGGTTTGTTTTGCACGACGCCAATTCAGGCCCAACAAGATCCACAATATACCCATTATATGTATAATCACTCCATGATTAATCCAGCTTATGCTGGAAGTAGGGAAGGACTGAATATCTTCGGTTTATACCGCACTCAATGGGTAGGATTAGAAGGGGCTCCTAAAACGGCAACCCTTTCGATGACTACGCCTCTAGGAGAATCTGGTTTAGGATTAGGCGTTAGTTTTGTTAATGATCACCTCGGAGTGATGGATGACAATACACTTGCGGTAGATTTATCTTATGCTATCGATTTGAATTACAGCTATAAACTTGCATTTGGTTTGAAAGGATCTGCCAATTTACTCGATGTTAATTACAGTAAATTGAGCATCTATCATCCAACCGATCCTGTAGCGGAAGAGGATGTTAGTAACGAATTTACTCCAAATATAGGCGCTGGATTGTTTTTGTACTCAGACAAAGCCTATGTAGGTTTGTCCATTCCTACCTTACTTACGCGTTCGCGTTATGATGATAACAACCTCAAAACACTCAGAGAAAAAATGCACGTCTATCTAACTGGGGGTTATGTTTTTGATCTGAATCGAGATATTAAGTTTAAACCAGCTACTTTGATCAAAATGGAGCAAGGCTCTCCCTTACAAGTCGACCTAACTGCCAATTTTATGTTTGTTGACAAATTTACTGCTGGAGTTGCCTACCGATGGGATGCCGCTGTTAGTGGAATGGTTGGTTTTCAAGTATCTGAAAATATCTTAGTCGGATACAGCTACGATGCTGAAACTTCAAAATTAGCGCGATATAACTCAGGCTCACATGAAGTCTTCCTTCGATTTACGTTGTTCAACAGCTTTAAGCGGGTGGCAGCACCGAGATTCTTCTAAAACAATGCAGTATGATTAGAAAATTACTACAAGCAGGAATGGTCTGCCTCACCCTTAGTGTCACTACAACAGCATATAGTCAAGCTAGAAAAGAAAAACAAGCGGATAAAAATTTTGATCGCTTAGCCTATGTTGACGCTATTAAAATTTACGAACGCATGGCAGAAAATGGCTATGTCAATACCTCTATCCTACAAAATTTAGCCGATGCGTATTACTTCAATGGTAAATTAGTAGAAGCTCATAAGTGGTATGCCGAGTTGTTTGAAGGCAATTATGAAGATAAAAATACTTCCAAATTGCCTTCGGAATACTATTATCGCTATGCACAATCATTAAAGGCTGTTCAGGATTATCCGAAAGCGCAGCAACTAATGGATCAATTCTCTTTGCTTGAACAACAAGATTCTCGCTCAGTTTTATATAACAAAAACCGAGATTATCTCACCCATATTGAAAATCGTTCCGATCGCTATGATATAAAGCTGTTGGATTTTAATACGAGTTATTCCGATTATGGTGCAACTCTATTGGGCAATCAATTTGTGTTTACCTCTGCTCGAGCAAGGGATCACCAACGGGCAAACCAAATTCACGCCTGGACTAATGAGAGTTACACTAGTTTGTACAGCTCGACAATTGGTCAAAACGGATTCGAAGAACCAGTGTTATTCGCTCCAGAGATTAATTCTGATGTCAATGATGCAACAGCCGTATTTACACAAGACGGGAATACCATGTACTTCACGCGAAATAATGCGAAGCCAAGTGGCAAAAGCAAACAAAACAAGGATAAAACATCGCTGTTGAAATTATATAAAGCTGTTAAACAGTTGGATGGGTCGTGGGGACAGGTAGAGGAATTACCATTTAATTCGGATAATTTTAATACAGCCCATCCAGCTTTAACACCAGATGATAAATGGCTGTACTTTTCTTCTGATCGCCAGGGTACAATCGGACAATCCGATTTATATCGTGTAGCTCTATATGAAAATGGGGGATATGGAACGATAGAAAACCTCGGTAAAGCCATTAATACTGAAGGTAGAGAGAGTTTTCCTTTTATCTCCTCCGATTTTCAATTGTATTTCTTCTCTGACGGACACCCCGGTTTAGGAGGATTGGATGTTTTTGTTGCCAAACTCTATCCTAATGGAAGTTTCGGTCCTGTAGTGAATATGGGCACTCCAATTAACAGTAGCTTGGACGACTTTGGATTTTATCTCGATACCAAGCAAAATAAAGGTTTTGTCAGCTCAAATCGCGCCGGCGGAAAAGGAACGGATGATATCTATTTCTTAGTAGAAAAACCATGCATGCAAATACTTGAGGGAATTATTTATGATAAAGATACTAATGAGTTATTATCTAGTGCATTAGTAGTTGTTTCTGATGCGTTCTATCAAAAATCGGATACCCTATATACAGATAGTAAAGGATTTTATCGCACCACCTCTCTAGCTTGTGGGGTTAAATATCGCATCAAAGCAGAGAAAAATGCCTACAATACGGTTGAAGTTGTCTTTAATGTCAATCGAGAACCTGGTGCTAAAACAGTGAATATCGGATTGGAGAAATCAGAAAAACCATTGGGATTACAGGATGATTTATTTAAACGACTCCAATTACAACCCATTCATTTTGATTTTGATCAATCCACTATCCGCAAAGATGCGGCGATTGAACTGATGAAAATCGTCGAAGTGCTGAAAGAATATCCTACCATGAAAATTGATGTTCGTTCGCATACTGATAGTAGAGGAAATGATGCCTATAATACTAAACTGTCTGATCGTCGTGCTCAAGCAACAGTACAATGGATGATTGGACAAGGGATTGATCCTAGTCGCTTGACAGGTAAAGGATATGGTGAAACTCAATTGTTGAACCAATGTGAAAATGGTGTTCCTTGTACTGCTTCGGAACATCAGGTAAACAGACGCAGTGAATTTATTATCATAGCAATGTAATACATAAGAAAACATATAATCTAAATCACGAACCACATGAAAAAAAGATGGATTTTACTCAGTGCTTTTTGTACTGGGGCAATGTCGTATGCTCAAGTTGGAATAGGTACGGGTACTCCTAATCTATCTGCTCAACTTGAAATATCGTCTGACAATAGAGGGGTTCTTATTCCTCAAGTACCTTTAAAAGGTGCGTCTGACACAAAAACAATTGAAAACGGAAATGTTGAAAGTTTGTTAGTGTATAATACAACAACAAATAATGAATTGCAACCTGGTTATTACTATTGGAAAGATGCGAGTTGGCATCGATTATTGACAGATCTAGATCGTAAAGAATGGGAATTACCTGGTAATAAAAGTTTTGTTGTTGAAGATGGATTATTGAAGTTGTACGATAGTCAAGATAATTTTGTTTTTATTGAAATCGAACAGCTGAATATTGTTACCACCTTAGTTAAAGACGCCAACGGCAATGGGCAGTACACCTACACAAACGAGGAAGGTACAGCAGTTGTCATAGACGTTCAGGCCGA
>NZ_JACAKI010000015.1:18867-87442 GCF_030326445.1 Myroides sp. DF42-4-2 | reverse complement strand
AAGAAAGGGTTAGACTTTAATGTAAAACCTAACCCAAGCTTTATTTTTGAACTTACACACTTTAAGAGACAGTGCCCTTGAATTAACCACTTAAACCGCTCTTTTGCAAAACCTTTGTTATGCGACCGCCCTTCTTTAGGATCGTATTTGGTTTACTCGCTTTGTGGTGCGTTTGCTTTGTGGTTCTTTTTCGTTTTTTTTGGGGTTTTTGTGTGTCGGAAAGAATGCAAATGTGTCACCAAAAGCGTTGGAATCATATTCTTTCAATTTCTGTTACTTTCCATTTGTCGCCTGCATAAATTACTTTTGCGTTTACTCTGCAATCGTCAGTTATATTGTGTTTTTCTAAAAGGTGTTTTGGAACATAATAGTCTCCGATAAATGCAAAATCGGGGATCTCTTCATCATAATTATAGCCTTTATACTTTACTTCCAAATATCCTGTAATGTCCTTTCGCAAGTTTGGATTTACTTCTTCTGTTGATTCAATATTCACAACTTTCACTCTTACTTTTTTGTTTTTGTCTATTTTTGTCGCAAATGAAAGTTTGATAAAATCTCCTTCATTTGGTCTTAGGTTTGTTTCTGTGAATTTGACAATTCCTTGTAATTTGGGCGAAATCACAAAGTGAAATAATTGCTTTTGCTCATTCACTCCGTCAACGATTGCAACTTGAGTTTGGAATTTTGAAATAACAGAATCTTTGTCTGTTTTCTGAATTTGTCGTAATTCAGTTCTGTTTTCTTCTTTTACTTTTTTGATGTAACTTTTTGCTGTTACAAAATCTCCAATTTGTAGTTCAGGTTTTATTTGAGGAAAAAACACTTCTTTATTTTCTGTTGTGATTGCGTGAATGATACCTTTTTCTTTGTTAATGTAATCAACAAATGCAAAAGTATCTTCTAATATTTCCCAATATTTTTTTTCTGATTTTTCAGCAATAAGTGGAATATACTTGTATTCTGTAATAACGTTTTTCTCAAACCAAGAAAATCTGTTTTCAACTTCTTTTTTGATTTCTTGGTTGTAAAATTTGAACTTGAAAATTTGCCCTAATTCTGATTGTTTCAAGATTTCAAGACGATTTTTACTAATTGCAAATTCTATTATTTTACCATCAGTAAAAGCCAAACGGTCTTTACCTTTGTCGTCTTTCCACTTATCTACTAAAACAACTTCTGTCCAATCAAAATCGTCATAGGCGAAGTTTTCAGCAAAAGGAATGTATTTTTTGTATAGTTCCCGATTGTCTTTTAAACTTTGTTTAACTGAACTTGCCTTTTGAAATAATTCTTCAAAATTTGGCGACAATTTCCAACCTTTTATCTCTCTATGTTTCTTGTATGCTTCAAGTTCTACAAGTGCATTCTCTAACAGGTTTTCTTCAATTAACGCTTTTGCTAAATCTAAATGAATATCACCTAAAAAATCTTCGTTTTTTTCTAAACTTAATGCTTTTGACAACATTCCAATTTTTAAAGAATTATCAGAAACAATGCAGTCTGAAAATTCCTGCCAAACGTAATGTTTGTCAGAAAGTTCTAAAACAAGTTGTTTGTATATTCTAATTGCTGATTCAAACTCATTGTTTTTAAAATGTAGCAATGCTTTTTCTCTCAATAACCATTCATCATCTGGAAATAATTTTACTGCTTTTTCATAAGACTGAATAAGCCACATTAAATCCTGTTCAGAAGTTTGAGTTTTCAAATTTTCAAAAGCTCTTTTAACTGCCTTTGTTGCTAATGGTTTGTATGTGTTTTCGTCTTTTTTTGTTTCTTTCCAATCATCAGGTCTTAAATTTTCAGGATTCCAATTTTTGAAAAAGTTTAGAAAACGCCATTCGTCATTTTCTTTCATAAATCTTTCTGCAAGATTTAGAATTTCGGAATGCCATTTTGATTGTCCGTATTTTGAATAATTGACGTTGTATTGCTTAAATAAATTCCACAAGTCAGAAAATCTATTTTCCTTATGAGCGTTGAAAATATTCCAAAAAAATGTTTCTCTGAAAAAGTCTAAAACAGTTTCTTTGTTAAGATTTATTCTGCTTAAAAAATCTTCAATATTTACTTCTGCATTTGAACTTACAAACTCTCTACAAATTCTCGAAATTAGTGAGGGAATTTTATCCCCATTTTGATTTCTTCCATCTCGTAAGTCTTCATAACGTAAGTTTTCAGGATTCCACAAAAGAAAAAAATTGTAAAACTTAAAATCACTATGAGTTTTTGAATAGTTTAAAGCGAAATTTAAAATCATAGAATGAAGCATTGACGGTCTTTCATTCTCCAAATTCATATAATCCCTCAAAAATGTTCGCACTTCAACCGATGAAAGATTACTTTCTTCTGCTTTTATGTAGCGGTAAATTACCCAACCGTAACTTTCGTGATGTAGTTCTGTTAATCTATTTTGAGCAATCAGGTTTTTAAAAATCGCTAATGCTTCTTTATTACTTCCGTTTTTGCTTAATTCTTCCGCTCTTTGAACCTCCGAATAATTTGTGTCAATCTTTGGGCGAAGAGAGTTTTTTTGATTTTCAATTATATAATCATCATAACCTTGAAAGTCTATTGTAATTAGTTCGTTATAACAAACTCCTGCTTGATTCAAGTTTCTTTCTGCTATGTAGTATCTACACAAATCTATTAGAACCCAAGCAAATGCTTTTTGAATCCATTCGTTTGAACGGTTTTCTAAGTATAAGTTTCGTGAGATATTTAGAGCATTGTTTAATTTATTCAGTTTTTCAATCCCTGATAAACTCTGTGCTTCTTTTCGTAATTCAAATACTGTTTTAGAATCCATAAATTAAACCTTTTACTTTTTCTATAATTGTTTCAGAAGATTTTTCCAAAACTTCAATTTTTGAGAAAAATCCTTTTGTGTGATTCTGTTCACTTGTGCCATACCAAACCCTAAAAGTAAAACTGTCTTTTTCACAAGTGGCACGAAAAATATCTTGGTTATTATGGCTTTGCACAATTTTTAGTGCAATGTTTTTTTTCTCACAGTTTTCAAACCAATTAGAATAAATTGCTTGTCTAAAATCAGATGGTAATTCGGGGTTGTTATTTGTTATTGAACTAACACTTTTCTTTTGAGTTAGACAATCTTCAATACATTTTTTTATGATGTTTTCATCTGCACCATTAAGGTTTTCAACACGAATATTACCAACTGCAAAATTATCTTTTTCACCCTTGTTGTCAATATTTAAAATTAGCTGCTGATTTTCCTTTTGAGGAATAGAATAAAATGCTTTTGTCAAATATTCAGAAAACCTTTTTGTGCTTTCAATCAAATATCCATTTTGTTCCAAGAGTTTTGAAATTTCGCAAATTGTACCAATCACATTTTTGTTTTCAAGCGATTCTACTTTATCAGTAAACCTTGGCTCAACTTCATAATTTTCAAAAATCAAAAATTCTTTTGATTTTGTGGAAATGCCTTTTATTGAATTATCTTCAAACACACAATCTATAAATGGATTTATTGTTTTAGGAGAAGTAATATTTACAATTTTTCCAGCTGTTACACCACTGTACAACCACCGGAAATAACTATCGTTTGTAATTCCGTCATTTTCTTTGCGATGCCCTTTTATGATAATTTCGTTATAGATAGAACCAATTGCTTTATGAACAGTAATTGCCCAACCGTATTTTACAAATACTGCGTTTACAAATGGGTCAGTTTCTTTTACTTGGAAAAATAAACTTCTTGAATATTTCTTGTAGTAAGTTGAAAGTAAATTTCTTGCATTTCTACTTGTTTCAACTTTTTCTTTCTTGTCTTTTGGTAAATTGTAGTTCTTGACAAGTGTATTTATCGCTTCTTTTTCTTCACTTGAAAAGTCGTGGTATTGGTTGTCTCGTAATAATTGTTTGTATTCTTGACTGTCTTCAAACTTTTGTTTTCTTTTCTCCTCGTTTATTTTCCCATTTACAAAAACTCTGAAAGCAATTTGTTCTTCTTTTGTCCAAGCATCTTCACAATCAAAATAGTTGTTTAAAATCCAAACTTCTGTTTTAGGCAAACCTGATAAACTCAAACATTTAACTTGGATTTTTGTAAACGATAATATTATTGGATTTTGTGATTGACGTATTTTGATAAATTCTTGTTTCGTTTCTTTCACATCAAGCACGGTGAAAAACATACCATTTACAATTCGTCTTGGAATTTGAAAACCACTATCATCTGGAATTGTAACGTTGTTGTTTACAATGAGCAAGTCATTTGCGGACAAACTTTCTCCATTTTTCAAGCATTGTTTTTTAATCCATTTGTTTGTTTTTAAACAATCTTTTTTTGAGTAGAATAGAACGGCATTTTCAGGTTCGGTTGAAAACGGTTTGGCAAACCACGAATGCAGGTTTTGGGTTCTTTGATTATCGTCTTTTAAATCAATTAAAGCGACATCGTCAAAACTATAATCTAAACTATTAAAAAGTGAAATTTCTATACTGATTGCCAAATCAGTTCTTAATTTCTCTTTTCCGTCTGAATAATCATTGTCTATAGGCTTTCGATAATGTTTAATTTTTTCGTTTTTGTATAATTCAGATAAAGATTCCAAGTTTAATGCAGAATCTTCGTTTTTACCAAATGTCAATGAATATGGGTCACCAATAAATACAATTTTTCTGTTGCTTTCGGGATTTATAAATTTGATAACATCTTCTAATAATCGCCCCGAACCAAATCGTAATAACTCTGATTGACTTAAACTACGACTTACCAAATGAGCTTCGGCAATAATAATCAAAGCTTTTTCATCAATATCCTTATTCGATTTTAAAGGAATTACTTCTTGTAATTCTTCTTCCTGTCCCTCTTGGTCTGCGTTTTCGTTTTGTCCTTCAATGTCAGAGCCACCATATATGACACTGTAAATCCCTTCTGTTTCTATGTTGCTTCGCCTTTGAATTTTCTTACTAATTCTTGCAGAGTGCGACCATTTTTCAACCTGTGGAATACTGTGGTTTACTGCTTCATTAGTAATAAACCGTAGCCAAGAATCTCTATCATCTACATTCATCGATTCTAAAACAAGAACTCCACCTTTTTCATCTTTGAGAAAGTCAACAATGCTTTCCTCAACATCATTTTCAATTTTTGTTATGGGTTTGACAATGATTTGTTCGGGAAAAGAAATTTCTACGTTTTTAATCCATTTTTCGGCAGGAAAAATACTTTTTAGGACTTTTGCAATGTCTTCTTTGTATGTGTTGTCACTTGCAAAGTCATAAAGAAAATTAGCTAAATCAGATTCTTGAATAAGTTTGTAATAAGGTAAATTTCTTGGAACTTCATTATGTAATTGAATTGGACCAGAAAAAATATTTGCAATGCAAACTCTTGCAGAGTTTATTCCGTCTAAGTATTTACTCTTTTCTACCAATTCTCTGAAAGCATTGCGATAAGAGGCTAATTGTCTAAAAGGGTTGATAAAGTTTGCTCCTGCTTTTATTTCTAATCTACTTCTGTCTTTTAGGCTTTCATTGTGCCACTTTGTTGAATGAAATTCATTTTCATTTGGTGGCAACTTTATAATTCCTTTGTAGTCTTTGAAGTCAATAAGTACAAGTCCATTATTGTAGTATAAAATTGCGTCAGCTCGAAAGCGAGAATATGATTCATTAAATGGATTACCAATCAATAAACCTTTATACCCCAACTTGTCAAAAGCCGTTTCAATGATTTCAACAACTCTACGAAATTGTTCATTTTCGTGTGTATGTTCTGTTCTATTGTTTAGTATTTCGAGCATTTGTGTTAATGAAATTATATGTTTTTTGAGCGTTCGCAATTTTGTTTTTCATCTTTCGTCTGTTGAATTTTAGCACGGTCGTTCAATAGGGTGACCGATAACATTGTTATTTCACGAAACAAAACACGATATAGTTTCGTAAAACAACAACTATACACCTATTTCATAAAATCTTACGCTAACTTACATAAATAAAAGCCATAAAAAAACCCAACTTTACATTTTTGGGTGTAAAATTGGGTGTTTATGTTTTAACTGATTAATTATCAGTGTTTATTGCGGATAAAGAGGGATTAGATATCCCAAACAAGGGGATATAGACACAAAGAAAACCAATTCCTCATTGCATTCGGTCTTGTGCTTTTTTTATTTTTAGCTCATGCTCGAAAGTAAAACTCTCCATTAAAGTGAGGGATTATAGATCCCATTTGGGGGTATATAGACACAAAGAAAACAGATAAGCTACGCTTATCCTTGTTTTTTTATTTCCAAAAAGTACCCACAAAGCGAGCTTTGGGTACTTTTTGGAAATAAAAAAACCGATAACTCTCGTTATCGGTTTTCTTTGCGGAGAAAGAGGGATTCGAACCCCCGGACCTGTTACAGTCAACAGTTTTCAAGACTGCCGCAATCGACCACTCTGCCATTTCTCCAGTAGTCTGCTTTACTTCTGTATTGCGAGTGCAAATATAGCGCATTTACTGACTTTGACAAACAATAAGACAATATTTTTTTATATTTTTTACAGCTAAAACTCTAAGTCTTTTAGAGCAAATCAATTACATCCTAAAAAAAATCGCACTCTTTTTTCAAAGCAGTGCGATTCTATATCAAATGGCGCTTGTACTACGCGTAAATTCTCTTTTTTGCCGTTGCCCACAGGTAAACACCTGCTAGGATAAACGGAATACTCAACCACTGCCCTGTCGACAATAATCCTAAAGTTTCTTCAAATCCGCCTTGACTTCCTTTTACAAACTCCACGATAAAGCGAACCATCCAGAGCAAAACTAAAAAGACCCCAAAAATATAGCCTCCGTATTTTCGGGCCTCTGTTTTCCAGTACATAAAATACAGAACAAGGAAAACAATCACATAGCCAAATGCTTCATATAATTGAGTGGGATGCTTAGGTAAAACTGCTGCTAATGCTTCTGCAAATTGCGGATTGTGTTGAATGGCCTCATAGGCTGCATTCGGATTGTTTAAACCTGTAATTTCCATCGCTTTTCCCGCTGAATACTCATCGCGAATAAAGCGAACACCAAAAGCACTAGTTGTTACATGTCCCACAATTTCAGAATTGAAAAAGTTCCCTAAACGAACGAATATTCCCCCTAGGGTTACTGGAATCACTACGCGGTCCAAAATCCACAGAATCGGCTTCTGAATGATATTTTTGCTGTAAAAATACATGGTTAGAATAATACCTATCGCAGCACCGTGACTCGCTAACCCGCTGAATCCAACAATTTCAAATTTTGGCGAAAAGCGAACGGGTAATATAATTTCGAGTAAATGATCTTTAAAGTAATCCCAATCATAGAAAAACACATGACCCAAACGAGCCCCAATCAAGGTCGCTAATACGGTATATATAAATAATTTATCGAGTTTCTCTACGCTTAATCCTTCGCGGTCGTAGATCTTTTTCATCACGAACCAACCTAAACCAAAAGCTACTACAAACATTAAGCTATAGTAACGCAATTGCATAAAACCTAAATCAAAACCTTCTGAAGGATTCCAAATCATACTATTCGAGTTTGTTATATTATTATTGCGGAATTCCGCTTTAGTGAATACGTAAAAATAGAAAAATTATTTCACAATCTGAGACAAAAATACACTAAGGTACTGGATCATATCCCTTGCCTCCCCATGGACCACATCGAAGGATGCGCTTAACAGCCAACCAACCTCCTTTTAGCAAGCCGTGTTTCTGCAATGCCTCTACAGTATAGTGCGAGCAGGTCGGCGTATAACGACAGGTCGGCGGAAAGAAAGGCGAAATGCCCCCCTGATAAAAACGCACCAGCAAAATAAATGGCGCTATGAGTATTTTTCGAAACATAATGTGAAGGTAATAAAAAAAAGCTATAAGAGAATCCCTATAGCTTTTATTGTATTATAAAGAAAAGGATGTCCCTTCTTTTCCGTCTTTTAGTTGAATATTTAACTTGGCAAGCTCGTCTCGGATGTGATCCGACATCGCGAAATCTTTATTCGCCCTAGCTTCATTTCGCATTGAAATCAACATATTTACAACGCCTTCTAACTTATCGTTATTTGCCGCCATAACACTTGTTGATTCTAATCCCAATACATCAAATACAAAAGCGTGCATCAAGGAGGTAAACAAAGCCAAATCAGCAGCAGTAATCTGCTCTTTGCCTTCTTTAATAACATTGACGATGCGCACACCTTCAAATAGATGAGCAATCAAAATCGGACTGTTAAAGTCGTCATTCATCGCGTCATAACACTGTTGTTTCCACGCTTGTATATCTACAGTTGATTGAGCGGAAACTGGTAATTCTTGTACGTGCTTTACCGCTTCCATCAATCGGTTAAATCCACGTTCAGACGCCAAAATCGCCTCATCAGAGAAATCCAATACGCTGCGATAATGCGCTTGTAACATAAAGAAGCGCACCACTGCTGGGGCAAATGCCTTACTTAGTACAGCATTTTCTCCTGAAAACAACTCATTCGGCAGGATGTTATTTCCCGTTGATTTAGCCATTTTCTTTCCGTTAAGCGTCAACATATTGGCGTGCATCCAAAAGTTTACTGGTGTATTACCCGTACATGCTTCGTTTTGTGCAATCTCACATTCGTGGTGTGGGAATTTTAAATCCATTCCTCCGCCGTGAATGTCGAAGTGATTCCCCAAATACTTGGTGCTCATCGCGGTACACTCCAAGTGCCATCCCGGAAATCCATCACCCCAAGGGGAAGGCCAACGCATGATGTGCTCCGGCTCTGCTTTTTTCCAAAGGGCAAAATCCAACGGATTGCGCTTGTCGGATTGTCCGTCTAAATCTCGGGTATTCGACAGTAAATCTTCAATCTTACGTCCACTTAAAATCCCATAGTGATGTTGGGTATTGTACTTCTCTACATCGAAATAAACAGATCCGTTTACTTCATATGCAAAACCATTGGCGATAATTCCTTCAATAATAGCAATTTGCTCAATGATATGCCCCGTTGCTGTAGGCTCAATACTCGGTGGTAAATTGTTGAATTGCTTGAGGATATTGTGGAAGTTAACCGTGTATTTCTGTACGATTTCCATCGGTTCAATTTGCTCAATACGCGCGCGTTTCGCAATTTTATCCTCCCCCTCATCAGCATCGTCCACCATGTGACCAACATCCGTAATATTACGCACATAGCGCACTTGGTATCCTAAATGTTTTAAATAGCGGAATACCAAGTCAAAAGAAATAAAAGTTCTACAGTTTCCCAAATGCACATAGTTGTAAACCGTTGGTCCACAAACATACATTCCTACTTTACCAGCGTGAATCGGTACGAAAACTTCTTTTTCCCCTGAAAGAGAGTTGTAAACTTTTAATTGTTGTTCTTGATATAATGCCATAGTAATGATTTAATGTTATACGATTAGAATTGTGTATCTAATTTAATATAATCTAAGAATTCTTTTCTCACACTTTCTTCTTTGAAACGCCCACCGAATTCAGCCGTAACTGTACTACTTTCGATGTCCTTAATTCCACGTGAATTTACACATAAATGCTTCGCATCCATCACACAGGCAACATCTTCTGTATTCAATACGCGTTTTAATTCATTTACAATCTGAATTGTTAAACGCTCTTGTACTTGTGGTCGCTTTGCATAAAAATCAACGATGCGGTTCATTTTCGATAAACCAACAACCGTACCATTAGAAATATAAGCTACGTGAGCACGTCCAACGATAGGCAATAAGTGATGTTCACAAGTAGAATATACCACAATATTCTTCTCTACTAACATTTCATTGTACTTGTACTTGTTGTCAAACGTAGATGAACTTGGTTTTTTCGCTGGATTTAAACCTCCAAAAATCTCTTTAACAAACATCTTCGCTACGCGATTAGGCGTCCCTTTTAAACTGTCATCTGTTAAATCTAACCCCAACGTGTTTAAAATGCTCTCAACGTCTTTCTTAATTAATTCGATCTTTTCTTCGTCTGTGCGATCAAACGCATCACTTCTTAATGGAGTCGCATCGCTAGAAGCAATGTGGTTATCTCCCATATCGTCATGAAATTTTTCGTCTAAACTCATTATCTAGATTTTAATACGGTTTTTAGTTTTAAAATAAACGCAAATATAAGTAATTAAACTAATATTTTAGTAGGGAAAGTACTTTAATTGATAACGTAAACATCTCGTTAAATCCTTGTCAATTGGGAAAAGAGATAGAACATATAGAAGTAAAAAACGAGTGATTCCCCATCATTCCCTCCTACCTTACCTACTCTTTTTTTACTTGCCATATATCTCCTCCTTCCTTTTTAGCCTCTCTCTTTCTTATTTGTTGCAAAGCATCCTAAAACAACATGCATACACACTGATAATCAACGCCTCATAAATTACAAAAGGACATTTGTTCGTAAGTTCTTCGACTGTTCTCTGAGTTTATAAAGGATAAAGGCTCATTTAGCGAAGAAAACTCGAAGGAGACTCGAACAAAACCCAAAAAAAACCTCAATAAACCCTCACCTCCCTTTTAACAAAAAAAACACGGGTATCCCGGTAAAAAACCGTATTTTTACATAAAAATTTTAATTACCATGAAAAAAACACTTTTAATTGCCAGTTTAGCAGGAATGTTCGCTTTTGCTAGTTGCCAAGGCACAAAAGAACAAAAAAAAGACGCTGTTGAAGAAGTAAGTGTAGAAGAAACACTAAATACAACAGAAGCTCCTGAAACAAAAGAAGCAGAAGACATTGTAACCATGTTCATTGGCCCTAAACAAGTAGATTGTACAGGCGTTGGTCCAATGAAGTGTTTACAAGTAAAAGAAACAGAAGATGGCGAGTGGACCTTGTTCTACACTTCTATCGAAGGTTTTCAATACGAAGAAGGATACAACTACAAATTGGAAGTACGCAGAGAAGATGTTCCAAACCCACCTGCTGATGCGCCTTCCATTCGCTATATCTTAGTAAAAGAAATCTCAAAAACCAAAGCATAGGTTAATAAAAGTAAAGAGCGCTTGTAGCGCTCTTTGCTTTTGTATATGTTGATCACAAACTAAATCACATAAAGACGATGGTCTAAAAGAGGATGCTCCTTCGGAACTAAAGGGTGGTTAAAATTCTTTACATAGGTCATACCACATTTGATCATCACCTGCTCAGAGGGGGTATTGGATACCGTTGTAAAGGCATATACCTGATCGAGTTTCAGTTGATTTTTAGCAAAATCCAAACACGCCTTGGCGCCTTCTGTTGCATAGCCTTTGTTCCAAAACTCTGGTAATAAACGCCAGGCAATTTCTATTGCAGGAGCAAAGTCAACGTCAAATTCAAAGCGATTTAATCCGATAAACCCAATAAACTGTTGACTTGCCTTCTCCTCTACGGCAAAAACACCATAGCCATTTTCCGCAATAAGACGCTGAAACTTGACAAAGCTAGCTTGTGCTTCTGCTGTGGTCTTTGCTTCTAAAAAATAACGCATGACTAGGGGATCTTGAAACAAACGGATAAAATCAGCTTCATCTGTCGGTTTATACTGCCTCAACACTAGGCGTTCTGTTTCTATATATATCATCATCTTATGGGTTTAAAACGGAAAAAGAGATTGAATACCTCAATCTCTTTCAACCAAATAATCTATAAAAAACAAAATTAACTATTTACGCCTGTATTTTTTACTGTTTTAGTGCTTTTTTTACAGCAGGGGCTACTTTTGTACCCAATAATTCAATGGACTTCATCATCGTTTGATGATCAGGTGCCCCTAAATCCATGTGCATCAACCAACGCGTTAAACCAAACATCTCTTGATGATACAAGATTTTGTCAATGACTTGGTTGGCATCTCCAATAAATAAAGCTCCGTCTTTACTTCTACCGCCTTCGTATTGCTCATAGGTATAGGGTTGCCATCCTCTAGATGCTCCAATGCGGTCCATTTGTCCTTTGTATAAATCAAAATATGCTTTGGACAGTTGATTGCCGTCTGCTCCTAGTAAACCATGTGAATGCGTAGCTATTTGCATCGCATTAGGATCGTGTCCTGCTGCAAGATACTCCGCTTTGTAATAGTCGAAGAAAGGCTTGTATTGTTCAGGCATTCCTCCAATAATTGCAAAGACCAAAGGCAAGCCTAATTTAGCGGCACGCAAAACCGATTCAGGTGTTCCTCCAGCTGCAATCCAAACAGCCATGGGTTTTTCTGCTCGTGGAAATACTTGTTGCCCCTGTAAAGACGCGCGGTGTTTACCCGTCCAGGTCAGTGGTTCTTCCGTTGCATTAATATTCAATAAGAGATTTAATTTTTCTGTAAACAATTCGTTATAATCCTCCAAATTATACCCAAATAGAGGAAATGACTCTATAAAACTCCCGCGTCCCACCGTGATCTCTGCTCTTCCTTTTGACAGTAAATCAATCGTTGAAAATGATTGATACACACGAACAGGATCGTTAGAACTCAAAACCGTTACAGCACTAGTTAACTTGATATGTTGGGTCACACTAGCTGCAGCTGCCAAAATAATATCCGGTGTTGAGACCGCATAATCCGGACGGTGGTGCTCTCCAATTCCGAAAACATCCAAGCCTACTTCATCCATCAGTTTTATTTCTTCTATCAATTCGCCTAAACGCTGTTGTGGAGCTTGATATGTATTGGTCTGTTTATTCAGACGCAAATCTCCAAACATACTGATTCCTATTTCCATAACTTCTTGTTTTTAAGTACAGTATAAAGTTACAACATCTAATCCATTAGAGGGCTTAACCTACATTAAGTAACGTGCACAAAAAAACCTTTTAACAGGGGTTAAAAGGTTTTTTATGTAGTCTTATTCTTCCGTTCTCGCCTCAATATTTGTAGAAGCATTTTCTTCATTTATTCTTAAATTTGAATGGTCTTTGGGCTGTCTCAGACTCCAAACAACTAACAAAAGTCCAACAACCATAAAAGGGATACTCAAAATTTGCCCCATATTCAGCACCATACCCTCTTCGAAAGCCACTTGATTCTCCTTGAAATACTCCAAAATAAAGCGAGCCGTAAACATCAAAATCAGAAAGAGTCCAAAGAGCAAGCCTTTGTATGTTGCATATTTCTTTTGATATAAAACATAGAGTAAAATAGTTACCGTTAAATAGGCAAAAGCTTCATACAATTGAGTGGGATGTCGCGCTAAATTGTCATCGCGTAAAAATACAACACCAAAAATACTAGCTGTGGGTTTGCCGTAAATTTCCGAATTCATAAAATTTCCAAATCGGATGAAGGCACCAGTAATAGGAATCGCAATCACTAGTCGATCGAGTAATTGCAAGAGATTGACCTTGTATTTTCTGCAGAACAAAGCTAAACTTAGCAGTACACCAATCGCCCCACCATGACTTGCTAACCCCATAAATCCTACAAAGTGATAGCTCCCATCTACCTGGGCAATCGGCAAGATAATCTCTAGCGGATGTTGAGCGTAATAGTCAAAATCATAAAATAAACAATGTCCTAATCGAGCTCCTACAACAGTTCCTATCGCAATATAAATCAGTAGTTTATCCAAATATTTAATTGCAATCTGCTCATTGGTGAAAAGGCGCTTCATCAGTTGATAGCTCAAAATCATACCAACTGCAAATAACACACCGTAATAACGAATGGCAAAATCGCCGATTCTAAAAATCTCTGGATCTACATTCCACGTAGCTAAACTTATACTCATAGTTTTCTTATATCTCTACATTTTACTCAAGTTTCCAAAAGTAGAGGAATTGACAGAAAAAACAGAAAAGTTAACGGTTTTTTGTGAAGAAAATAAACGATCGACAAGTGACCTTGTCATGGATAACAGGTACAAAAAACAAAGCGTAAAAAAACAAAGCGTCAACTATACAACCTCGTGTTGCAACACATAAATCTTCTGGTATTTTTCCTTTCTAGATTTGCGTGGATGGAAGACGATTCCTATTTTATTTTCTGTGATTGGACTAATCGACGAAACGGCTAAATCATTTGTTTCCAGCGAAAAAACCTCACCTGAGAGCAAGTTTTTATAGCCACTTTTATTTTTGTTGTACACTAATTCCACCAATTGATCCTGACGGATAACTAGCCAACCATTGCCGTGTTCTGTTGTAAATTGTATAGCACTTGTTTGCTCATTTAGGTGTTGTGGGTGCCATGTACCGAAGAATTCATCGCCCAAGTTGTATAAATCTCCATAGAGACAATTGCCTTCTTCGTCGATTTCAACCAAGCCAATTTCTCCATTTTCTTCACACAACAAATACGATTTTGTATCGAAAGACAGCGACAGTGCTTCGTGTACAAACGGAAAGTCAAACTCCAATACACGACTGCGTATTTCTTGGCCGCTTTCGTTAATTTGGCGGTGTAACCACCCTGATTCCACCTCTGTAATAAGATGAATTTCATTGTTTTGCACACAAACCTTATTCCCTTTGGGCATAGGTACTGTAATTTGTTTTCCGCCTAAAATATCATTTTCTTGAAAGGTAAGACAAGTCATCACGTCTTGTTTGCTTTCCTTCCAGATGTCAACCTCATAAAAAATGGTAGATGCCTTGGTACAGCCTACAAATCGTCCAGCCAAATCTTTATCAAAACAGAAATGTCCTGTTTTTTCACGTTTAAAAACGGGGAGAATTTCGCGAGATGCTGTTTCATCTTTATCCCCCATAACAGCCACAAAATTAGTTGCTAGAGGATTTAAGAACAACGTAGGTAACACCCCTTCTGACTCGACAATTTCTCGTCGATTGCCCTCTTCATCGATCAAGGTATAAACCAATTCAAATGTCGTAGGGTCTTCCGCATCTGTACATACGTAGTTTGCTACTAATAAGCCCTTCTTAGACCAACAACTCCCCATTGCTTGAATAGCAAAAGGCACTTCAATCGTTGAACATAAACCAAATGATGTTTTTTCATTCATAAAGCAATATTTATAGCAGTTAAACTTAGTGCAAAGGTAAAAAAACTTAGCAGACAAAGGAGCCTCTTGCCTCCTAATTTTGTCTACTAAGTCTTTTCGATCAATTATTTGTATTTCTTCCTCGCTTATGCACGAATATCAGACAGCTCTTCATGTCTGTCAAACATCGCTTTAACAAAAGGGCACAACGGCATTACTTTTACTTTTTTCTCACGGGCAAATGGGATTACGCCCTCGTGTAGTAACTTTCCTCCTACGCCTTGGCCTTTAAATGCTTCATCTACATGGGTGGCATCGACAATAATCATCGACTCGCCAGCCACGCTATAAGTCATTTCTCCTGCTTTTTTTCCGTCAATCCAAGCGGTAAACGCGCCTTTGGTTGGGGTTTGTTCGTGTTTTATTTCCATGTGTGCTTCGTTTTTTATGGCTGTTGCAATTGCAACATTACCGGTTATTATTCGGTGAACTGGACATTTTTCTGCTATTGTCAAGAGGCGTTTTTTCTGATCCTCATCTAAAGTCCCTCCTACGAACTCAATGTTGCGTTTAAAGTTGGCTACTTTATTGGGTTTATCATCTTCCATCTCAACAGTAACTACAATTTTATCCACACTCCATTTTTTCATATCCATATACATGCGCAGCGTAGCTGCTGTACACGTAGCCAGCGATGAGGCCAATAATTCAAACGGGTTTAAACCCGTATCCCCTCCTCCTAAATCAAGAGGTTCATCGCTAATGATCCTGTGTTTTCCCGCTTTTACTTCGGTTTGATATAAAGTGGTGCCTAATGTAGCAATTACTCTTACTTCCATAGTTTTATTTTGATGAATCTACTGTTTTGTTTCTAAAATTTTTCATTCCGTCTGGAAATGGAACATAGGTGGTGTCATCTCCTTCAATTAGTGGAAAAGCCTCGTGATTTTGATCAATCCAATCTTGTTTTGCTTTTTCAAGGCGATCTACATCATGCGAAACAAAGTTCCATAGAATGTAGCGCTCTTCTGGCAATGGCTCTCCTCCAAAGATATATACGGTTGTATTGGCAGCCATTTCAAATTCACACAGCGTACTGTCATTGGCAATTAAAATATTCTTATTACCATAGGTATGCTCCCCGCTTTTTACTTCCCCTTCGAGAATGTATAAAGCTGATTCTCCGAATAAGCCTGCGCCAATATTAATTTTTGCTGCATCTTTAGACTTGATTTCTATATAGTATAAAGGGCTGTGTACGGGAACAGGTGACTCATATCCTAAGGCTTTTCCTGCAATAAGCTTATAGTCTACCCCATTTTCTTGCCAACTCGGCAATTCCTTTGCCTCTATATGTACGAATGACGGTTCAATTTCTTCCAACTCTTTGGGCAAGGCAATCCAAATTTGTAAGCCATGCATCACCATATCCGGTCGTTCTTGGCGAACATTGACAGGCATACGCTCAGAATGAACGACACCGCGTCCCGCCGTCATCCAATTCACCGCACCTGGCGTAATCTCTACGTGACTTCCCAAACTATCTCGGTGCATAATCGACCCCTCAAAGAGATAGGTTAATGTGGATAAACCAATATGAGGATGTGGGTCAACATCTAAATTATCGTGATCTTTAACTGCTACTGGACCCATATGATCAATAAAAGCAAAGGGACCTACCGTACGCTTTTGGCGGAAAGGAAGCAATCTTCCCACAAGAAAATTACCAATACTCGCAGCTCTTTCTTCAATAACTAAATCTACATTTGACATAATCTATCTGGTTTTATACGTTTATTTTTCTTTACAGGTAAAAATACAACTGTTTTACCCTCTTTTACTTAATCTACCTTAAGTCTTTCTCTAAATTACAACTTTTTAACCGGTAAACCTCAGCTACTCCTCTTTTCCTACCTAGTGCAGAATGAATACAAGGCAAATGCGTTGCAAAATTGCGAAGCATTCTCTCAAAAACCCCTTGACCTATTCCCTCAAAAACCCGTATCTTAGGACTTTTAATTTGATTTGATTACAACCATGTACAATAACTTACTTGACACACCGATTGAATACTTGAAAGGGGTTGGTCCTCAGCGCGGTGACTTACTCAAAAAAGAACTAGGTATTTTTAAGTACAGTGATTTACTACATCTATATCCAAATCGATATATTGATCGCACGCGTTATTACAAGATCAATGAACTGACAACTACCTTAGCAGAAGTACAGCTAATCGGTAAAATCATCCACCTAAAAACGGTCGAACAAAAAAGGGGAACTCGCTTAGTTGCGACCTTTACAGACGGGACAGGTCAATTGGAGATTGTATGGTTTCAAGGATTCAAGTGGATCAAAGAAAATATAAAACTCAACGCTCCTTACGTTATTTTTGGTAAGCTGAATCATTTCAACTACACCTACTCTATGCCTCACCCAGAAATGGAAACCCTAGAGGAACACCAAAATAACTTGGCGTCAACCATGCAAGCGGTCTATCCCTCCACAGAAAAATTGGGCAGTCGTATCACCAATAAAGCAATGAATAAACTCATGCACCAATTGGTACAGGAAACCTATCCTTTATTTCGCGATTCACTACCCGAAGCCATGCGCAGTAAATTGGGGTTAATGCCAATGAATCAAGCCATGGTTAACATACACTTCCCCAAAAACCCCAACGAGCTCAACAAAGCTCAGTTTCGCTTAAAATTCGAAGAGTTGTTCTACATTCAAATGCAACTCTTGATTAAAAATATTGCGCGTAAGGGCAAGATTAAAGGCTTTCCTTTTACACATGTAGGCGATTATTTCAATGCGTTTTACAACCATCATCTGCCCTTTCCTTTGACCAATGCCCAAAAAAGGGTGATTAAAGAAATCCGCAATGACGTAGGAGCGCCTGCACAGATGAATCGCTTGCTACAAGGGGATGTTGGCTCAGGAAAAACCATCGTTGCGTTTATTAGTACACTATTCGCTTTAGACAATGGTTTTCAGGCGTGTATCGTAGCGCCAACTGAAATCTTAGCCACCCAACACTTTATCGGTATTTCTGAACTGGCGGCTCCCTTGGGCATACAGGTGAAATTACTTACGGGTTCTACTAAAACAGCAGAACGTCGAGTGATTCATCACGACTTAGAAGAGGGAAGTTTGCACATCCTCATCGGTACACATGCCCTTTTTGAAGACAAAGTAATCTTTAAGAATTTGGGCTTAGCCATTATTGACGAACAGCATCGATTTGGGGTGGAACAACGCTCTAAACTTTGGAAGAAAAACACCATCCCCCCTCATATTTTGGTGATGACCGCTACACCTATTCCCCGTACCTTAGCCATGAGCCTGTACGGCGATTTGGACATCTCGGTGATTGATGAGCTTCCTCCGGGGCGAAAACCCATTCAAACCATGCACTATTTCGAGGGAAAACGCCTTGCCGTGTGGCACTTCATCAAGCAAGAAATTGCCAAAGGCCGACAAGTCTATATTGTTTATCCTCTAATTGAAGAAAGCGAAACCCTGGACTATAAAAACTTAATGGAGGGCTACGAGGGAATATCACGAGATTTCCCCCTTCCGCAATACAGTGTAAGTATCGTACACGGCCAAATGACTCCTGCCGAAAAAGACAGAGAAATGGATCGATTCGCCAAAGGAGAAACCAATATTATGGTGGCTACAACGGTGATTGAAGTGGGGGTAAATGTGCCCAATGCCTCGGTGATGATTATTGAAAGCGCAGAGCGATTTGGACTATCTCAATTACACCAATTACGAGGTCGCGTAGGACGAGGAGCAGAACAGAGTTTCTGTATCCTGATGACAGGAGATAAATTGAGTAATGACAGTAAAATACGCATGGAAACCATGTGCCGCACCAATGATGGTTTTGAGATCTCAGAAGTCGACCTCAAACTTCGTGGCCCTGGTAATATTATGGGTACGCAACAAAGTGGAACACTCCCCCTAAAAATTGCTGATATCGTACAGGATCAGGAGATTTTACATTACGCCAGACATCAAGCCATACAATTACTCAAAGAAGACCCCACATTGGAACACCCAGAGAACAATAAGATTAAAGAGAAATTACATCGATTGAATCAAAATACTAGTATTTGGAATTATATCAGCTAAGCCATATACGCCACGTAGACTTCCATATAATCTTATAAAAACACAAAGTACAAATGCGGCGTGCATTTGTACTTTGGTATTTATATTGGTCTGGTATACCTTAGAATCCAGCTAACTGTCCACCATCTAAAATTAGCGATTGTCCTACAATAAATTCACTTTCGTCTGAACACAACCACAACACTGCCGCCGCGATTTCCTCTACACGACCAAATCGCCCAATAGGTAGGTTGGCTTTTAAGGCGTCCATACTTCCGTCTTTATTATAGCGCTTAATCATTTCTGTTTCAACTACACTCGGACAAATTGCGTTGACGCGTATTCCTTTAGCTGCGTAGTCTAACGCTGCTGTTTTTGTTAAACCGATGACCCCGTGTTTTGCTGCACCATAACTAGCACCTCCAGTGAATCCAGTTACTCCTGCAATGGATGCTGTATTGACAATAGATCCGCTCCCATTTTTCAACAGTAGTGGCAATTGGTACTTCATACACAAAAACACACCGGTTAAATCAATATTTACAACGCGTTTAAATTCTTCTTCGTCCACTTCATGTAGCGGTTCTACTTTGTTCTCTACTCCTGCATTGTTGAAAGCAAAATCTAGCTTCCCATATTTTGCAATAGTTTGGTTTAAAGCTTCTTGAATACTCTTTGAATCCGTTACGTCAACCGTTACAGCGAGTACTTTTCCTCCTTCATCTTCAATCAACTTTGCCGTTTCTTGATTGGCTTTTTCGGAAATATCTGTGGCAACAACACTTGCACCTTCTCTAGCGAATGCCAAAGCTGTTTCACGTCCGATACCTCCTCCTGCTCCTGTAATAAATACAACTTTGTTTTCAAATCTCATTTTTTGGCTATTTTTCATAACATTACAATTTATATTATTCGATTATTATACTACATTATTTATGCCAAAATGGTAAGTATTGGCTATAAATGCGATCTTTTTCTAAACTCTTTATATTTTTTTACGCAACTTGCGTACTTTTTTTTGACTCTATCTCAGGGAAACCACGGTGTAGTGGCGTTTTACTTTGCTGTTCTATCTGCTTCAAAAGGCAAAAAATGAAGAATGCACGCCTCTGAAATAGCTAGTAATAGTACGGCTACATCTACTTATTCTGCCGTGTTATACAAACATAGTTCTATTTATAGGAAATAATCCTACACCAATAACGCTAATAATGTCAAATATTACGTATTTTTAACACAAAATACGCTATGTTTAAAAAAATAGATGAGAAAAAAGCAGTCATCCTCTACCAAGCGAATGCGTCTTTATCGGTTCCTCCATACTTTCGCATCCATTATCACCTGCATTTGTATTGCAACGAAGGGAGTATGCACTTTGTATTCAACAAGCAGCAATACCACTGTCGGCAAGGAGAATTTGCTTTTTGGCTAGCGGAGCAATCCATTGAGTTCTTGACGTTTTCGGCAGATTTCAACGCCACAATCTTATTGATTTCCAGAACTTTGGTCCTAGAAAACACCCCAAGCGTTAACCGCAAAATAAAAAGCATCCTATACGCCAAAGAATACCCTATCCTTCACCCTTCCGCCCAAGACGAAAAGAGGATTATCTCGAGTTTTAAAACCCTTTATGCTAAATCATTAGACACCACGCATCACTTTTATCAGAAAGTATTAAATCTTCATATGCAACTATTTTTGTTGGAAATGTGGCATATTTTTGAGGGAGAATTAAGCAAACAAGAAAGCAATTTTCAAAGTGGCACACACTATATTCGATTTATTGAACTAGTTGAAAAAC
Organism: Myroides sp. DF42-4-2; assembly: GCF_030326445.1. Lineage (NCBI taxonomy): Bacteria > Pseudomonadati > Bacteroidota > Flavobacteriia > Flavobacteriales > Flavobacteriaceae > Myroides > Myroides sp. DF42-4-2. The sequence continues at coordinate 66,593 of NZ_JACAKI010000015.1, read as the reverse complement.
ACTGTATCACCCAAAGAAGTGTGCAGTTTTACAGCGATAGGTTATGTATTACAGCTAAACACCTGAATCATATCTGTACGGTAAACACAGGGATCACTGCCTCTGAATGGATCAAACGCTATACTGAAGATTTAATTACGAAACTATTGAATGACAAAACCCTAACTATTTCTGAAATCGCTGACAAAATGGAATTTTCGAGTCGATCTTTTTTTACTCGCTACGTAAAAAAACTACTCGGCTTAACACCAAGTCAGTACAGAAAACGCTTTTAACAGTGAATATACAAGCAGCATATTTTACTTTTTGAACACCTAATTCAGTATGGATATTCACTTCTTTTACCGCTCAAACTTTAATCTTTTATTAAAACTATACTTATATTCCTCGAAAGATGTAACTTTAACCAAGCAATTTTTTAAAAAAATAAATAGCATGAAAAAAGCAATTGGATTATTGGTTGTGTTTTTAGGTCTTACTACAGGAGCTTTAGCACAAAAAGTGGATGTATCTATTTTTCCAAAACCAGAAAAAGGATATAAACAAATGGTTATTGAAGTACCACATTCAAAACTAGATAACTCCAAGAAGATTGAGTTTACTGTAGGTAAAATGATGGAAGTCGATGGTTGTAACCACTACGGATTAATGGGAACATTAGAGAAAAAAGACTTACAAGGTTGGGGGTATGACTACTATGTATTTGAATCGAAAGGAGATGTAGCTGCTACCCAAATGGGGTGTCCTGATGCTCCAAAACGCCATTTATACGTATCAAGTCAACCCGAAACAACGCGTTACAACGGAAGAATGCCAATCGTAATCTATGTACCTGAAGACTATGAAGTGCGCTTTAAAATATTCGTTGCGGAACAGGATGAATACGAAGCACAAGAAGTGCGCTGGAAAAAATAAAGACATCATTAGGCTGTTATCCACAGCTTGACAAAGGAATAAAGTAGACCACATATACAACAGTATAGTGGTCTTTTTTTTGGTACATTCATTTTCCTCCTATTGATTTGCTTGCTTAGTAACGAAAAAACAAGCGTTATTGTTTGGGATATATTTTACTGCAAGCGGTTCTCCTTCCCCTATTTATATCTTAATTTTTTGCTCATACGAAAAAACATTTGCAAATAACAAGGCAGACTTCCTTTCTTTATTCTAAATAATAAAATACCTTTATGGGCGCAATATGTCGTTTTGCTAAGCAAAGAGTAGTCCAGGGTCAAGGAAAAAGCCATGGCCTCCGCAAATGAAACCATCAACCAAGATCACTTGTAAAAACTAGTTGTAATGAAAATTCGCACCCGCTTATCTCTTCAATTCATTGGTTTATTTGCCATTCTACTTTCTATTGTACTTATTGCGATTTACGTCGTAGTGGCGAATCACTGGCAAAAAAACTTTTTCAAGCAATTGGAAGATCGAGCTTATATAGTGGGACACAACTATTTAGCCGAAGACAACTTTACTTTTACCGAGTTTCAAGAAGTTTTGCGCAAATTTCCCCGCACACTTCCCAAAGAACAAATACGCATTTACACCCTTGACTTCAATCCAATTTTCATTGCTGAAGAAGACCTAAAGTGGAACAAAGATATTCTACAAGCCGTCGTCGATGAAAACAAAGTGTGGTTTAAACAAGGAGATGAATATGTTTTTGGAGTCTTGTATAAGGATAATTCTGGCAATTATATTGTCATGGCAAAGGCCGTTGATCAAACGGGACTCGATGCCTTAAAACAGTTGCGCTCCATCATGTTGATTAGCTTATTGATTGCACTATTCATCACCTTTATGCTCTCGCGCCTGTTTGCAGAATCGTTTTTACACCCTATCAAAAATATCATTAATCACGTTCAATCTAGAAATGTAGATACTTTAGCAGAGCCTCTTTCTACTGCTGAGATGTCTAAAGATGAAATACGATCGTTGAGCGAAGCTATTAATACCTTATTCGAGCGCTTACACGAATCCTTTGAAAACCAAAAGGCTTTTATTGCTCACGCCTCACACGAACTTAAAACACCGATAGCAGCAATTCTAGGGACAGCTGAAATTGCTTTAAGCCAAGACCGCTCCCAAAAGGAGTATAAAGAAACGCTTCAGTCCATCATTCAAGATACAATTTACACCGATCAAATTATAAACAACCTGCTGACATTAGCAAAGTTAGATCAAAACAACCACAACTTCTCCACGCTTGATTTTGAGCACTTTTGGTGGCAAACCACTGATAGCTTACTGATACACCACAAAGATTTAAAGCTAAATTTTGTGGTTAAAACTGCGGAAGAACTGCATAAGCTCCACATAAAGGGCAATCAACAACTGTTGAGTTTAGCCCTATCCAATGTGATTCTAAATGCCGATAAATTCTCTTTTAATCAACCAGTCGATCTCATTCTTGATACTACGTCTACCGCTATTATCATCCAAATCAAAGATTATGGCATAGGTATTACAGCAGAAGACTTGGAAAAACTAACCTTGCCTTTCTATCGATCTTCCAATGCTTTGCCTATTCAAGGAACAGGATTAGGCTTATCTTTAGCCTGGAAGATAATCAATCTCCACCATGGACATTTGATTATTGAGTCTCAATTGGGACAGTATACCCAAGTGACCATTCAATTGCCTAAGGAAATGTAAACAACAACAACAACAACAATTTTATATGACTTATAAGAAGCTACTGTACTCACTATATTTACTTGTATCGTCTTTGTTGCTACTAAGCAGTAGCTGTCAGCATAAGCAGAGCCAACACCAAACCGATTTAGACAATCTTTATGCCTTTAAGCGAACAACTGTTCAAAAGGACAGCATTTCAAAAAAATACGAAGCTGCTGTAGCAGCACTACTTCAGTCAAAAGATCAACCACGCGAAGAGGTTGACCGCTTGCTCGATCGCATGCGTTGGAGCAGTAATACCAACGCGTTCTTTGCGCTTTCAGATCTTGCCGAAAGACAGGCTGTAAAACAAAAAGACTATACGCGTTTGGCTGATATTTACGAAAACATTGCCGTTTTTTATCACGACAATCAACAACTCGATAGCGTTTATGCGTATTACTTAAAGGCAGAGCGCTTTTATGGAAAAAGCGGGGATAGTTTGGGCCTAGCTGAAAACATCTATTACCAAGCCAGATTGTTGTATGAAGTAGGATTCCACAAAGAGTCAGAAAACAAGTTATATCAAGCACTAAAGCTACTTAAAAAAACACCTGATCACCCGATTCACATTGAGGCTAATCAGTTGAAGACCTTTTATACAACAGATCTTTTCAACAATCCTCAAGCCCTTCAGACGATGCTAGATACCTATGAAACGCTGAAAAAAGACGAAGGTCGCTATGCAACTTTACCAGAAAAAAAGTACAATATGGCGATGTCTAACTTATTGGGTAATATAGCGTTGTATTACGAAGAGCTCAATCAATTAGAAAAGGCAGAAACCTTTGCTTTACAAGCCCTTGAATACTATCACAAAAGTAGTGCACCCAAACAACTATTTGCCCACCTTCATACGACCTATCACCTCACCCGTTATCAACAAGGTAAAGAAGAGGATATTATTGCCCGTCTATTAGAATCATACGAGATATACAACAAGCTCAATCACCCGTTTTACTCCGTGGATATTTGTGGTCATATTGCCGATATCTACCTGGACTTAGGCCAACGCGCAGCATCGTTACACTGGTTAAAAAAAGCGTACGACTTGACCGATGAAAACAATTTGTACACCAAAAAGAAAGCGATTCTACAAAAGCTCCTACTCTTCCACGCCGATCAACAAACGGCAGAACTAATCAAAGAATTTGTCGACCTCTCTGCGCTATTAGAGGATACTCATTTGGAAACCAAAGGGAAATTTGCCAAAATTGAATACAATTCATTCTTGTTGGAACAAGAAAATGAAACTTTAAAGCAAAAAATATACCTAATCTACCTCAGCGCATTTATTGTTATCGGCAGTTTGCTGTTTTTCTTACTTTGGTTTAGACTAAAATCTAAGAATAGGGAACTGATTCACACCAATAGCGAAAAATCTAAAAACGAGCGAATTTTAAACTTGCTAATTGAGAATAATACGATTGAGAATGACACCATTTTAAAAGAGCGAAATCGAATTGCTAAAGACTTACACGATGGGGTAATCAACAGCATATTCACTTTGCGTTTTAATACTCAATTACTCGAAATACCCAATAAAACACTAAAGAGTATGTTGGTCGATGAATTGGTAAATTTAGAAAATACCATTCGAGAGATTTCACATTCCTTTTCGCAGAAAAATCGATTCCAAAACAAGTCGTTTGAGAATTTATTAAGTGAATTAGTGAACAAACAAAAGAATAAAAACAAAACCGTTTTTTCTTTTTCTATTGAAAACCAATTGTGTTTAGAACAACTAACTACCCTTCAAAAAGTTAATATTTATCAGATTATTCAAGAAGCTTTTCAAAATGTCAACAAGCACGCCCAGGCGAGCAGCTGTCAGTTAAGGGTATATACAGATGCCTATCACCTTTATTTTGAAGTTAAAGACAATGGTTTAGGAATTGGGAAGTCGATCCATCGCGGGATAGGTTTAACGAATATGAAAGAACGAGCAGAGCTCATTGACGCAGTTTTACAAATCCACTCTAATCCCAAACAAGGAACGACAATTTTGTTGCAATTAGACAACTAATTTGTCTATATCTCGTTGATTGGTAGGTACATGAATAGATTCAAGTATAGTGGCGTCTGCCAACATACTTGAATCTATTCAACTAAAACACGTGCAAAGCGATGTGTGCACAAGCTTCAGCATCAGCTAGCGCATGGTGGTGGTTGTCCAATTTGAATCCCAAGTATTGGGATACCGTATCGAGCTTGTGATTGGGTAATGACGGAAATAGACGCTTAGATGTGCGAAAAGTACAATAAAACGGATTTTGGTGAACTGGCAAATTGTAGCTCGCTAACACGGCTTTGAGGCAACTTTGATCAAAAGCACTATTGTGCGCAACAAGAGGCAAGTCTTTAATGCGGTCGAGCAAATACTCCCACAATTCAGGAAATTCTGCTGCTTGAGCTGTATCCTTTTGCGTTAAGCCGTGCACTTTGGTATTCCAATAGCTATAAAAATTGGGTGTCGGTTTTATTAATTCGTAGTATTTATCAACGATTTGTCTGTCTTCAACAAAGACCAATCCAACACTACAGACACTACTTCTATGCTGATTGGCAGTTTCAAAGTCTAAAGCAACAAAAGAATTCATTTTCACTTATCTTGGTTTAGGTACAAAGGTACAGTTTTGAACAAAAAAAAGCCTTTTATTCGGAGAATAAAAGGCTAAAAAGCTAAACTCATCTACGATTAATACTGTGCGATTAAATAATTAATGAGGTCTGTTGTTGTAACAATTCCAACCAAGGTTTTGTTTTTATCTACCACGGGTAAGGAGTGGAATTGTTGGTTAACTAATAATTCGGCTACTTCTTTAATTGTTGTTTCATCGTCTACTACGATGGGGTTAGCGGTCATAATATCTTCTAATTGATAAGCGTCATAAATCGCGTTAATCGCTTCAGCATCCATTTCTGCCGTACTATATCCGATTTTTAAAATATCATTGCTCGAAATAATCCCCACCAGCTGCTCACCTTCTACAACGGGAATATGTCGAATCTTATAATCGGTAAATAGTTGATTTACTTCGCTTATTTTTTTTGTAGGAGGTACGGCGATTAATACCTTTGTCATAATTTGTGATACGGGCACTCTTTGTTTCATAGCTTTCTATTTTGTTTAGTTAAAGTTCCGCTTCTTTTTTTTGTAAAGAGATGATACATAACAGCTTTATACACAAAATATTTTCGTATCTTTTAATACTGTAGCCATTTTATCCTAAACCAATTAAGGAAGAGCAATACCGATGCCCCCTTGTTATAGTTTGGAAGGATTCACGCCAAATCGCTGCTTAAAGGCATGGGAAAAGTGAGAAAGGCTCTCAAAACCAACTTCCATATACACGTCTTTTACTTTCATTTTTTTTTGTTCCAGCAAATAATACGATTCCTCCAATCGCCTATTGACTAACCATTTATTGGGAGACTGGTGAAATATTTTTTCAAAATCGCGTTTGAAGGTTGCTAGGCTTCTCCCAGTGAGAAAAGCAAACTCAACAAGAGGAATATTAAAGCGAAAATGAAGATTCATATAACTTTCTAAATCAACTTTTCCTGGTTGTCCAAAGTGAAAAAGCAGATGTTGAAGGTTGGGATTGTGGTGCAACAACAAGTAAATCAATTCTTTCTTTTTGAGATTGATCAACTCCCTATCAGCGAGTTCATGGGTAAACCACCCTTTTAAGGTTGTAAAATAATCTTGTAATAAATCGTTTGGTTCTAAGCGCAGCAAATTAGCAGTGGCTTTTATTTCGGGTTTATACCCTTTGTTCAACGCAAATTCTTGGAGCAACTCCTCATCCAATACCACAGAAATAGCCTGAAACACCTCTTCTTTATAGGGGTACTTGACAAATCGAATTAAGCTATTTTTTCGGTAGACAATAATATCACCTTTTCGGTAGTAATACGTTGTTTTACCATCAAAGGCCTCTAACTCTCCAGAAATCAAATAGGAAATGCCGTGCTCTTTCACCAACTGTTCCCCCGCTTTTTTACTTTGGGTATAACAGGCTAACTGAATGCCAAATAAATCAACTGATTGTGTCATCTTCAAACTAATTTCTCCACCAATAGGTTGGCTGACCGTCCATTGTCTCTAAATTAACACTTTCTCCGATCATAGGTGTAATCAAAGGCATATTTTCTTTAAGACAAGCTTGTGTAATACGTGTTAACGGTTCGGTCCACGCGTGATTCGCCAGTACAAATTTAGCGGAATGCACAGGAAATAAAACACCCGCTTGCAGATCTTTGGCAGCTTGAACCACTTCTTCGGGCATCATGTGGATGTATTTCCAACTGTGATCATATTGTCCATTTTCTAAAATGGCCAAGTCAAACGGACCAAATTTGTCGCCAATTTCTTTAAAATGTGTATCATATCCACTATCACCACCTATAAATATTTTTTGTTTTCTACCCTCCAATACAAAAGAAGTCCATAGGGTATTAGCTGCGAAAATACTTCGCCCTGAGAAGTGACGCGCTGGCGCTAATGTAACTTTGAAACCGTTGTCCAATTGCACTGTTTCCCACCAATCTCTTTCAATAATCTGTTGTGGACGATACCCCCAATACTCCAAGTGCTCCCCTACTCCTAATCCGCAAATGACGTATTTTACTTTATCTTTGATTGCTTTTAGTGTTTGGTAATCCATGTGATCGTAGTGATCATGGGTGATAAACAGCACATCAATAGCGGGTAAATCCGCTGGACGAACAATGTCTGTTCCTTTAAATGCTCTGGTTCCACCGGGAATTGGAGAAGCACTTCCGCTCAATACTGGATCAACTAAAAGCACTTGCCCTTCTAGTTGCAACAAATAAGAAGAATGACCAAACCAAACCAATTGAGGCGCTTCCCCTTGTAGGATCTCCCAATCTACTTCTTTTGTTGGTACACTTCCCTTTGGCTTACTCTCCTTGGATTTACCAAATAAATAATCGTATAAAGCCGTAGTAAATGCCTGCGTTAATTGAGGAGTATGACTCTGGTTTTGAAACTTTCCATCTCTGTAGTTTACCGATTCTTTGATTCGCTGTAAACGCTCTCCTGAAGGACGTTTACCAAACTTTGGATGCATCATATATACAGGGGTTAATAGTAGTATTCCAACAAAAAAAAATCCGATGCGCTTCGCGTATTTCCATCCGTATTTTCGCTTGTGCTCACGTCTATTTATTCCTTTGCTTCTCACTGCTATTAGTTTTTAGGTTAAACTTATCTGGGTGTAAAAATAGGTGTAAAACGGTTTAATTACTTGCTTCAAAAGCTCAATATAAGTTATCTAAAAAGCTCAGTGCTGTTAAATGATTCTTATTATTTGCTTCGAATGACAAGGTGTGTGCCCTTACACCCCGAGAATAAACAGTATCTTTGCATAAAAACAGGTTTTATGGAGACGTCAAAAGATCCTTTACACGGGAAGAAGCTCGCGGATATTTTAGAAGAATTAGTAGATTACTATCAAGGTTTTGAAGGCTTGAGCAAAGAGATCAATATTCGTTGTTTCACCCATGATCCCAGTATAAACTCCTCCTTGAAGTTTTTGAGAAAAACCCCATGGGCAAGAGAAAAAACGGAAAGCTTATACCTGTATGTACTCCGCCAGAAAGCGAAAAAAAAGTCCTAGGACATACGATTCCTCTAGCCTAAGATGCAATAGGGCCTAGTTCCACCTCCAATATGAGGATATGGGCTTGTTCTACCTGTTGTTTTCTCTTTTTTACTAATTCTGCTACACTCCTGTGGTTTTGTTTAGTAGAAGTACAAAAGTACTTTTTTCAGTTTCAACTGCGCAAACTCCTTATTCCTCCTCGTGTTCTTGGTAGGTATGCAATTGCCAGATGCTCAGGTTATCAATGGCGCGCGTGCACCCCACATACCATTCAAAAGGAGTAAATTGATCGGGTTTATCGACAATTAAGATCACATTTTTTCGTTCTAAGCCCTTGTATTTCAATGCGGTTGTATATTGCAATACCGAAGGTGTTAAGGTCAGTTTATCTGGTGTGAGTTCTTCCATTTGCAAATCGACAATCAGATCAGCTACGTTATTTCTGCGTTGCCATACTTTACTCTGTACCAAAACGATCACGTCCTCCGCTGTTAACGAAGAACTCGGATCAGTAATATTATCAATAATAGTGACCATTGCGTTTTTCAATTCTTCTACCTCCTCAAAAGAGCGCAATTCAATTTCGTCGTATTCTTGTTGATGCACCGTTATTTCCTCCCACTCTTCTGGCGATTCTTGGATGTGTTCTGCAATTTGGCGGATTTGCGATTTTTGGGCGCTACGCCTTATTTTATGCAGTTTGAAATGGGTAAAATAGTCTTTCAAAAAATAGGCGTATTCCGTCACATCCCGTCCAAATAAAGAGAAACTTTGATCTAAGTCATACAACAACATCACGTTTCCTTGGGTTAATCCTTGGCCATCTCCGCAGAGTTTATCGATTAATAAGGCTAAATTTCGATCCAAGAGATCTTGTGCTTCGTCAATAATCATATAATCGTAATCGGGCAGCTGATTTTGTTCTTCTAGGTGCTCTAGGGTTTCCTTTACGAGTTTTGCACAAGACAAGGGTTTTAAGTAGTATATTTCCTTTTCACTCACATGGGGATGATAGTTGGCAATAAGCTGTTTGAACGTCATGCATTCGATGCGAACGTTGCGCTCTTTGAATCGCTGTTGATTGTAGGCACATAGCAAGGCATTCCAACAAAGATAGATTCCCTCTCGTTCCACTTGCATCTCCGCATAAGCCATGGCCATCGTGGTTTTTCCCGTTCCTGGAGATCCTTCAATCATCAATCGCGGATTCTCTGCCAAAGAATACAAATAATCCAAGTTTCTCTCTTTCAACCACAAATAGGAATTTCGAGATGCGAATACATTGGTGTCTTGTACTTTAGGGCTAAAGGTGTTAACGATATAGCTCAAGTCATTGGCTTTTAATTTCTTAAATGCAATCGGATGTACGCTTTGTAATTTCTCACGTGTATAGTCATAAATATGCAGGAGAAAGCGTTCAATATTGTGATACTCGTTTTTACGCGTATAATCACTGTATATCAGGTTCTTGTCATAAATAGTATTTTCGATCGCTATTTTAGTTGTAGGAAAGGCAACGGCTTCACAGAATTGCACGTGTTTAAAATTCGGAAATACCTTATTCATTAGCGTATACTTATAGCCTTTTACTTGCTCAAATGGATTTTGAGGCAGCCATTTCATATGGTCGCCATCTTTAAAACAGAAGCGTCCTTGATCCACGACTACGTTGCCCCCTTTGACTTCCAGGACAATAATGCCAAATCTTGAAACGATAATGAAGTCAAGTTCTGCGTCTGCTTTTGCCCGTTGAATTCTCGTATTGTCGTGAAAAGGCAAGCGCAAGCTATACCACACATACCAATCGTGCTCGCTTTCGCTAAGGGATTGAACTAAATCGCCATAAATTAAAAATTCCCCATAGGGTACTTTATTGCCATTGATGATGAGTTGCTCGAGTTCATCGAGAGGATATTCAGGATAAATCTTTAAAGCCATGATTTTTATCTCCTTTAACGTGGAGAACTAATGTACCCCTTTTTTCGTGATAATCGCTTAATCTAACCTAGAAAAAGAAGCCTGAAAAACAAAAAAACCAGTAGCTCGACCACAGGGCAAACTACTGGTAAAGAATTAAATTATTTGCCTAATATCCAAGCAAATATAAGGGGAGCAACAATTGTTGCATCTGATTCGATCACATAACTAGGTGTATCAACATCGAGTTTTCCCCAAGTTATTTTTTCATTGGGGATACAACCCGAATACGATCCATAGGAAGTAGTTGAATCAGTAATTTGACAGTAGTATCTCCATTTTAATACGTTGTCTTTTTCCAAGTCTTGTGTGAGCATTGGCGCTACACACATCGAGAAATCTCCGGCAATTCCCCCTCCGATTTGAAAGAATCCAATGCCTTGGTCCACGGCATTTGCTTCGTAAAAATCCGTAAGCCAAACCATGTACTCAATACCACTTTTTACTGTAGAGGCTTGCAGTTCTTTCTTGATCACATAAGACGCGAAAATATTCCCCATGGTTGAATCTTCCCATCCGGGCACTACAATGGGCAAATTACGCTCTGCAGCGGCTAACATCCACGAGTTCTTCGGGTCTATTTCATAATCTTGTTCCAAGACACCACTCAACAGCAATTGGTACATGTATTCGTGTGGAAAATAACGCTCGCCCTTAGCTTGAGCATCCTTCCATATTTTTTCAATGTGATGTTGAATTTTGCGGAAGGCTTCTTCTTCAGGAATACAAGTATCCGTTACGCGGTTATACTTATTTTGAAGTAAGTCTAGCTCATCTTGTGGGGTTAAATCGCGATAATTAGGTATTCTCTTATATTGCGAATGTGCCACTAAGTTCATAATATCCTCTTCCAAGTTGGCTCCCGTACAGCTGATGATATCCACTTTTCCTTGTCGAATCATTTCAGCTAGGGAAATACCTAACTCAGCGGTACTCATAGCACCTGCTAATGAGATTAACATTTTTCCTCCAGCTGCTAAATGCGCCTCATATCCTTTGGCAGCATCTATGGTTGAAGCGGCATTAAAATGTAAGAAATTACTTTCCAAAAATTGTGAAACAGGTCCTTTTTTGTGTTCCATTTTACGTTTTTATATATTAAGGATTAAAAATCAACAGTATAAAGACAGCAAATAGCACCAAATGCATCATCCCCATAATAGGCGTTGTACGCTTGCCTATAAAGGTCATCAAGCTCAACAGCAAGGTGATAATAAACAGAATGGTTTCTGTGGGAGTCATTCCAAAAAGCACGGTTTTACCAGTGATCAATCCAACGAGTAAGACTGATGGAATCGTCAACCCTACAGTAGAAACAAATGCACCGTGACAAAGGTTTATTGCGCGTTGAAATTCGTTGTTTAAGGCCGCTTTTACAGCCGTCATTGATTCTGGGGTAAACACGATAATTGCAATCAATACGCCCCCTAATAATGGAGGTAGATTAGCCGCTTTAATCCCGTAATCCACCACCACAGCCATGTTGTGCGACAACAAGACAATCGGCAAAATCATACCCAATAAAATCAAAGTGCGAATGACTATTTCCCTTTTATTACTAGACGGAACTCCCTCATGCCCTGCTGTTGCTTCCCTTTGAATCACCTCATGGCGCTGAGAAAAAAGAATCTCCATGCTTCCCGTTTTAGGTTGTATATACAAATGCTTGTACCCCTTCATCTGAAACAAGAGAAATACACCATACAACACAATTACAAATCCCGCCAAAACAATAGCTTGTGTCGTAGTAAATGCACCACCACCTGCTCCTTGAATAAAATTAGGCAGTAACAACCCTATTCCACCAAGCATAATAATCATTCCTAAATACGATAAGGTGCCCTGTGCATTGTACTCTTGCTCACCAAATTTCAGCCCTCCCAACAAAATACACAATCCAATGACTAAATTCATTATAATCATCATCACCGAAAAAATCGAATCCTTTCCGATAGTAGGATTTTCACCAGGGCCTAGCATCACCGCAGCAATTAAAATCACTTCAATGGAAACAATGGAAAGCGTCAAAATGAGCGTTCCATAGGGTTCCCCTAGTTTATGTGCCAATTCATCTGCTTCCTTAACCACGCCAAAAGCAGCACCAATTATTGTAAATAGTAAAACTAAAAATGTGCCTAACGCAATTGTTCCCGTTATGGAATCTCCTAGGAGCCTTTGTCCAAAGACCATAAATAAAATCACGATTAACCAAACCGCAACTAATCTAATTCTTGTGCGTGTTGGAAAAATTTGCGATAAAGCGAAGGTTTTCTCTGTCATTGTCTTTCAATCTTTTAGGTTAAAATAACGGGACAAAAGTACAGGTTGTCGCAGACAATCTATTTATCCTATGATAAATAATTCGGGAATAGGAAAGTATCTACAGCGTTCGTTACACAAAATTCGAAGTTCATTACAAGATCTCTTCGATTACTTACAATGGGCCCAGCCAACGCGTCCTATTTTTCATCTTTGTATATCGTTTTAAAGTATAAGAAAAATGGCAACGACCAATCATACAAACTCTATTTGGAACACGCCCCCGCCTAAAAGGCGTTTTTGGGACATCTTCTTTTTTTGGAAAGCGCCTGCCAAACAAAAGGCAAAAATTCCAACCCCCAACCACATTACTAAACGATGTAAAGGACTAGAACTCCATGGCAAGAAAATCAAGACCATTCTGTACTCAACTGATTTAGCCTTAATAGAAAATAACGATGCAGATGCGCTACTAGCGGTTTACCCTTTTACTCCTTCATTGCACATCATTAAAACGTTGATTGCATTTTCAAACAAACCTGTTATTTGTGGTATTGGTGGAGGAATGACTCAAGGTGATTTTGCCATTGAAATCGCATTAGAGGCACAGAAATGTGGTGCGGCAGCGGTGATTGTAAACCAACCTTTTAAAAATGAGGACATTGCTATACTCAAACAGCACCTCACTATTCCCATCATATCCAGCATATCTACCTTAAATTTTGATTTTGAGGCACGTATTCAAGCGGGAGTTAGTTGTTTTAATATTACGGGAGGAGGCAATACCATTCAAATAGTAGAATACTTACAGCAACACTATCCCGATTTTCCGGTAATTTCTACGGGAGGTAAGACCTATGATTCCCTACAAAACATTGTGAATAAAAAAGTTAGCGCAGTTATATTAACTCCGCCTTCCAATGCGGAACTCTTCCGGTCTATCATGGATAACTATCGAAAAACCTAGAACAACAGCTGTAAATTCCCGCTCTATTGCTCGGCTTAGACTTAGGTAGGGAAAGGAGTCAAGGTGCTGGATTAGAACCATAAAAAAAGCGATGCAGTACAATGCATCGCTCTTTTAATTAACTGTGAATCAGTTTATTTCTACACTAGCTTTACCTATAGCAAAGCGGCTGCTTTTTGATCTAGAATATACTCTACCTGCTCTAATTGTTGTAAAAACGTAGCAGGTACTGCTGCAGAAATTTCGCCTTTCAAAGCCTTTTCTATGATTTCTGCTTTTCGTTCACTCAGTGCCAACAAGAATATTTGCTTGGCTTGCATGATGGTTTGAATTCCCATGGTAATAGCCTGCGTAGGAACATTATCTAACCCGCCAAAGTCATCCGAAGCATCAGTTCTTGTGATGTCGTTTAATTGAACCAATCTCGTCAACGAATCTTTCAGTGAACCTGGTTCGTTAAATCCGATGTGTCCACTTCTGCCAATTCCCAATAATTGCATGTCTAAACCACCAAAATCTTGGATCTTTTTTTCATACAATTCACAATATGCCTGAATTCCTTCTAGGGATAAAGTTCCATCGGGAATGTGAATTTGATGTGCAGGAATATCGAGGTGATTAAAGAGATTTTGTTTCATAAAAGTCACATAACTCTGCTCTTCTACAGGATGCATCGGATAATATTCATCTAGGTTGAAGGTCACTACATTTTGAAAGCTTAACCCTTCATTTTGATGTAAACGCACGAGCTCTTTATACACCCCTTTTGGTGTAGATCCCGTGGCTAATCCCAAGATTGCAAGGTCTCCCACCTCTTGTTTTCTCTTTATTATTTGCGCAATTTTATCAGCAACGTATAACGATGCAGCATCTGCACTCGGGTATACTTTTATAGCCTGTTGTAAAGAATTTTCTAGCACTTTATTTTTCAATTCATTTATCTTGTATAACTTCTACAATGACCCAAACAGATTGTACAAGGCTAACAACTCTTTTACGCTCTATTTCTTGTTGAATTTACACGGTTAATTATAACTTATCCATTCAAAGACTTCCTAGATTATTTCCTTTCTATTTCGTCGATTTTCTTTTTCTTGTATCAAAAATACAAAATTTAAAAATACTTAACGCATTTTTTTTGCATTCCCTTATAAACAAAGGGATAAAGCCTTAATTTTAAGTTAAGTTTAGCGCGTAAATTCCAACTTAAGAACATAAAAATCTGCGTCTTATCTAATAGCCTTCTTTTTTAGACTCCAAAACCAAAAATATACCTTCCCAGTCTTTTTCTTCCAATTCTACGGTATTTGGGTCATACGCGGTTGTAATTTTACGCCAAAAAGCCAATGCAGGCGCATTATTCGCCATAACTCCAATCTTCCACTTACCTTGGTGCTTATCCAAAATTCTCCTTGCTGCTTGACTTCCTACTCCTTCTCTTCTATACTTTTTCAATACAAAGTATTCTACAAGCTCCCAAACAGGTTCTTTCGTTTGGGTTAACACAGTAGAGCGCACCAAAGCGAAACCCGCTAAAACACCCTTTATTTTGATAAAATAAGCCTGTCGATCGTGTTCTACGAAATAGTAATCCAGGTAAGGATAATCATACAACCCCATTACATCGACATCCTCTGGATCAAATACCGTAAAGTCATATTTATACAATTGCATCAAATTGCGCAATACTTGCTTTTCTTCTAAAGCGACTGTTTCAATCGTAAGCATCTTTTTTAATTTTCATAATCTCGTCTAAAGTAACTAAAAAAACGACAAGGGATACAAACAAAAAGAGGAAGTAGTCGACCTACTTCCTCTTTTATATTCTATGTGTGATACACGTAAATTAAGCTTGTTCGCCTGCAAGTTCTTCTTCTTGCGCTTCACGGTGTAATCTTTCAATTTCCTCTTTGTCTTTTCTTGGCATTGTATCAACTAATACAGGTGTAGCTAAGAATAAAGATGAATAAGTACCTACAATAATACCGATTAACATAGCGAAGATGAATCCGCGGATTGAATCTCCACCAAAGATGAACATGATTAACAATACAAAGATTAAAGTTAACGAAGTATTGATTGTTCTCGATAAGGTAGTATTTACTGAATCATTTACGATCTTATTGAAATCTCCTTTTGTTTTACCAGCGATAAACTCACGCACACGGTCAAATACAATTACGGTATCGTTCATCGAGTACCCAATTACTGTAAGAATAGCAGCAATAAAGTGTTGGTCGATTTCCATGTGCCAAGGCATAAATTTGTATGTTAAAGAGTATACTCCCAATACAAAGATTACGTCGTGTGCCACAGAAACGATAGCACCTAAAGAGTATTGCCATTTGCGGAATGAAATCACCAAGTAAACGAAGATGGCAGCCATAGAACCTAAAACGGCCCAATAAGCATTTTGTTTTACGTCTTTCGCAACACTTGGTCCGATTTTAGACGCTTGAATAACTCCGTATACTTTTCCTTCTGTTGCATTGACGAACTCTTGGTAAGTGATCTCTTTCTCGTAATACGGTTTCAATCCTTTATACAGCAATTCGTTTACTTCTTGGTCAACTGCAGCACCTTCTTCTTCTACTTTGTACTTAGTAGTAATTTTCAATTGCTCTTTATTACCAAAAACTTTTGCTTCTACGTTTACACCAAAAATGTCTCCTAGTTTTTCACTCACGTCATTTGCTGAAACTTCTTTGTCGAATTTCACTTGGAAGGTTCTACCACCAACGAAATCTGTACCTTCATCAAATCCGTTGATAAAGAATGAAGCAAAAGAAACAACAACAATAACAGCTGATAAACCGTAGGTTGCTTTCTTCATTTTCAAGAAGTCAAAGTTGAAGTTAGTAAACCAGTTTTTAGTGATATTCGTTGAGAACATTAAGCTTCTACCTGCTTTCACGTCTCTATCCATAAAGATGCGAGCGATGAAGATTGAGGTAAACAACGAAGTAGCGATACCAATTAACAACGTAGTAGCGAATCCTTTGATAGGTCCTGATCCGAAAGCGAATAAGATAACCCCTGTTAGGATATGCGTTACGTTTGCATCAACGATTGGGCGCATAGCACCTTTCCAACTATAGGATTCTTTGATCGTATCGGCTAGATTCATTCCCTTTCGCAAACACTCTTTGGCTCGTTCGGAAATAATAATGTTGGCATCCACTGCAGTACCCATTGTCAATACGATACCGGCAATACCAGGTAAAGTCAACACAGCACCTAAACTAGCTAAAATACCAAACATGAATAATAAGTTAGCTAACAACGCGATGTTTGCATACCAACCTGCTCTTCCATAGTAGAAGGCCATCCACAACCAAACAACGATTAAACCAGCGATTGCTGATAGCATACCAGCGTCAATTGCTTGTTGTCCTAATGATGGTCCTACGATTTCTGATTGTACGATATCTGCACCTGCTGGTAATTTACCTGCACGTAAGATATTCGCTAAGTCTTTTGCGTCAGCTACAGTAAAATCACCAGAGATTGATGATCTACCACCAGTAATTGGTCCGTTAGTAACCCCTGGAGCAGAATAAACAACATTATCTAAAACAATAGCGATATTTGAGCGCTCTGTAAATGCTTTTCCTGTTAATTCTTCCCAGATTTTTGCTCCTTTTGGACTCATCGACATGCCCACAACTGGACGGCCGAAGTTATCATACTCGTCTTGTGCACCTGTTATCACGCTTCCACTCAAAGGAGGAACTCCCTCGCGGTTGGTTTTTAACGCGTACATTTCTACGACATCTGGTGCTTTTTTGCTTGGTTTACCCCATACAAAACGCGCGTATTTTTGATCAGCTGGCAATAAGTTTTTAACGTCTTGACGTTTTAATAACGCATTTACCTTTACTGTATCTTTCGTCTGAACATAACCTAAAACAGGGCTTCCTTGCTGTCCAATTCCAACAAATAAGCTGAATAATGGACCTAACTCTTGCGTTTGAGCTTCTGTATCCTCTGCTTTAATTCCACCTAATAATGCATCAACATCAGTTTTTGTTGAATCTTGTGCTTGTTCGATTTCTTTTGTTTCAGGTTTAGCCGCTTTTTCCGTTGACTTCAAGTACTCATTCGCAGAAGCTAAATAATTACCGATTTCTTCAACTTTATACGTTTCCCAAAACTCTAACTGAGCAGTACTTTGTAAAAGATTCTTGATACGATCTACATCTTTTGCACCTGGCAATTCAACTAAAATACGCCCTGTATCACCAAGCATTTGAATATTGGGTTGTGAAACACCAAATTTGTCAATACGCTCTCTGAATACGCGGTACGCACTCTCAATAGATTCCTTTACTTTTTTGTCTAAGATAGCCTTTACTTGGTTATCTGACATTCCTACTGTAATCTCACTTAAATTTCTGTTTGCAAAAATATCTCCCGAAGCTAATTTTACACTGCCTTTAGATTCTTTTTCGAATGCAGTATAAAACGCGTCAAGGTAACTTTGATTACCTTGTCTCAATGCCTCTGCCTCTGCCAATGCTTTATTAAACACAGCATTTTTAGAATTATTTGCTAAACCTTTAAGAATGTCTTTGATCGAGATTTGTAACGTTACGTTAATTCCTCCCTCTAAATCCAATCCTTTGTTGATTTGTTTAGCTCTTACTTCATTAAATGTCTGTCCTAAAAAAACTGTTTGATTGCCAATTGAGTCTAAATACTGTAATTCTTTTTCCGAATCACCATTAGCAAAAGCTTTCGCTTTGTCCTCATAATGGCCTGTAACAAAGGTGAAAGACAACTGGTAGATACTTACCAGAGCAAAAATTATTGCAAAAAATTTAACAAGTCCCTTGTTTTGCATTATTACTAAAAATTAATTAATTATTTTTTTAAAACGAGCAAATATAAAATATGATGCTAGATTAACCAATTCTTTTGGCAAGTTTATCGCTAAAAAAACGAGGATTTCCCCTTCTATTTGCTCGACGTCTTATAATAATTTTATGAAAGTATGTGGTGAAGTTCTTTATTCACCTCTTTTATAGCTTCCGCACTCTTACTAAATTCTTCTTTTTCTTCTTTATTTAAAGCGATATCAACAATTTCCTCTACCCCATTTTTTCCGATAATACACGGAACTCCGATAAAGATATTTTGTTCACCGTATTCGCCCTCTAACAAAGTAGAACATGGAATTAATTTCTTTCTGTCGTGCAAAATGCTGTCTACTAATTGTGCCACAGCAGCTCCAGGAGCATACCAAGCAGAAGTTCCCAATAGTTTTGTCAACGTTGCTCCACCAACCATGGTTTGCTTCACTACTTCTTGTTGATCTTCCACAGTCAACAGTTGGGTAACAGGAATTCCCTTATAGGTAGCCAAGCGAATTAACGGGATCATGGTTGTATCTCCGTGTCCTCCAATAACCATTCCTTCAATATCTGCCACAGGTTTGTCCAATTTTTGGCTCAAGAAATACTTGAAACGAGCGGAGTCTAAGGCTCCTCCCATTCCGATAATTCTATTCTTAGGCAATCCCGAAATTTTCAAGGCTGCCAAAGCCATCGTGTCCATAGGGTTAGTCACAATTACAAAAATAGCGTTTGGAGAAACGGTCAACGCATTTTCCATCACACTCTTTACAATAGCTGTATTCGTTCCAATTAATTCTTCGCGAGTCATGCCCGGTTTTCTGGGAATCCCAGAAGTAATCACAACTACATCACTGTTTACTGTACGTGCATACTGTTTTGTTACTCCTTTAACAACGGTGTCAAAACCAGAATTTGCAGCACATTGCATGATGTCCATCGCTTTACCTTCAGCTAATCCTTCAGTAATATCTACTAGGACTACTTCACTAGCGATTTGCCTAAATGCGATAACTTCAGCGCATGTTGCACCAACGTTACCTGCTCCAATTACAGATACTTTCATAATTAAATGGCTTTTAAGTTTACGTTAAACAAAAAAAGGTCAATGCAAGAGGCTTGACCTTTTCTACTAGATATTTTTAATTAAGCGTCGATTTTCGCATATGTTGCGTTCTTCTCAATAAACTCTCTACGCGGTGGAACTTCATCTCCCATCAGCATAGAAAACACTAAATCTGCTTCTTTTAAATCGTCTATTTTTACTTGTCTTAAGATACGGTGTTCTGGATTCATTGTCGTTTCCCACAATTGTTCCGCATTCATCTCTCCAAGACCTTTGTATCGTTGTACGCTTGATCCACTGCCCATTTCTTCTAATAAGGCAATGCGTTCTTCATCACTCCAAGCATAGACTTTGCGTTGTCCTTTCTTCACCATAAACAAAGGTGGCGTAGCAATGAACACGTGTCCATTTTCAATTAACCCTCGCATATAGCGGAAGAAGAAAGTCAAAATAAGCGTTGCAATGTGGCTACCGTCCACGTCGGCATCACACATGATCACTACTTTGTGGTAACGCAATTTCTCAAGGTTCAAGGCTTTACTGTCTTCTTCGGTTCCAATGGTTACTCCTAAAGCGGTAAAGATATTTTTAATCTCCTCACTTTCAAACACTTTGTGTCCCATTGCCTTTTCAACGTTCAAGATTTTACCGCGAAGTGGTAAAATCGCTTGGAAGTTTCTATCGCGTCCTTGTTTGGCAGTTCCACCCGCCGAGTCTCCCTCGACAAGGAATACCTCACATTTTGCTGGATCTTGTTCAGAGCAATCCGATAACTTCCCTGGAAGTCCTCCTCCAGTCATTACCGTTTTGCGCTGTACCATCTCACGAGCTTTCTTCGCTGCATGTCTAGCTTGAGCAGCTAAAATTACTTTCTGCACGATGATCTTCGCATCATTTGGATTCTCTTCCAAATAGTTCTCTAACATCTCAGAAACCGCCTGGCTCACAGGAGATACTACCTCTCTATTCCCCAGTTTTGTTTTCGTCTGTCCTTCGAACTGTGGCTCCATGACTTTTACCGAAATAATTGCCGTCAATCCTTCGCGGAAATCATCCCCACTAATTTCGAATTTCAACTTATCTAACAATCCAGAAGCATCTGCATATTTCTTAAGCGTACGAGTTAATCCCATACGGAACCCTTGTAAATGCGTACCTCCTTCGTGTGTATTAATATTGTTTACGTAGGAATAGATATTTTCTGAATAGGTGTCGTTGTAAATCAAAGCAACCTCCACAGGCACATCGCCTTTGTCAGATTCCATCCATATCACTTCGTTGATAATTGGCGTACGGTTACCGTCCAAGAATTTGATAAATTCTTTCAACCCTTCTTTGGAGAAAAACTCTTCTTTTTTCACCTCTCCTTTTTCATCTACCTCACGGGCATCTGTCAACGTAATTTTTAGGCCTTTATTTAAAAAGGCTAATTCGCGTAAACGAGAAGCTAAGGTATCATACGAATACTCTAGTGTTTGAGTAAAAATAGTTGGATCTGGTCGGAAGGTAACTGTTGTCCCTCTTTTATCAGTTTCACCAACAACTTTTACTGGATATAAAGCTTTTCCCTTTGAGTATTCTTGTTCGTAGATTTTTCCATCGCGAAAAACAGTTGCTTTCAATAAATCCGACAAGGCGTTCACACACGATACACCTACCCCGTGTAATCCTCCCGAAACTTTATAAGAATCTTTATCGAACTTACCTCCTGCTCCAATTTTGGTCATTACGACCTCTAAAGCTGATACCCCCTCTTTTTTGTGCATATCAACTGGAATACCACGACCGTTGTCTTCAACAGAAATGGAATTATCCTCGTTAATAATTACATTGATCGTATCACAATGCCCCGCTAATGCCTCATCAATAGAGTTATCTACTACTTCATATACAAGGTGGTGTAATCCGCGCACTCCTACATCTCCAATATACATGGAAGGACGCATTCTTACGTGCTCCATTCCTTCTAGTGCCTGAATACTATCGGCTGAATAATTTCCCTTATTTACTTCTTGGCTCATAATAATTTTCTAAAATAAGTAACGTACAAATATAGCTTTTTTAAAACAATTTATCAACTTCTCCACGCCTATTCTCCTTGTTTTTGCCTTTTAATTTAAACATTTTTGAATGGCGAAAGAAGAATTTCAAATTACAATATAAATCTGTCTTTTCACAAAATTGAAACGCTTTTCTTTTATATTTTTTTTAACACCAAAAAAAACAGGTGTAAACTTTCGCTTACACCTGTTTTTATCTATATAAATTACTTGTTCTCTATTCTAAAAAGTTAACGGTAAAATCACAATTGTTAAAAGAAAATGAATCGTGTAATTTACGTCCTAAAAGCGCTTTTGCAATAGGCGCATCCATAGACACCCCCAATACAGCTCTATCCGCTATAGTAACCTTTGGCAACGCAGCCGCCAAAAACAAATATACCGTATTGACTTTTACAATGCTTCCAAATTCTACTACATCAGAATTCTTGTTTTCGTCAATTCGCTTCACCACCTCTCTCAAATCAAGACTTTCTCTGATTTTCTTCACTATGTTTTCCTGCTCTAAATGCATCATAGACAAAGCCGTTTCGTGTTTATCCCCTGCAGAACTTTTCGCATCGGTTTGAGCGTCTTCTGCTAAATCTTCTACAA
This sequence comes from Myroides sp. DF42-4-2, assembly GCF_030326445.1. Classification (NCBI taxonomy): domain Bacteria; kingdom Pseudomonadati; phylum Bacteroidota; class Flavobacteriia; order Flavobacteriales; family Flavobacteriaceae; genus Myroides; species Myroides sp. DF42-4-2. The sequence goes on along the minus strand of NZ_JACAKI010000015.1, from coordinate 44,508 downwards.
TACCGCGAAGCGCGTCTATTTTATCATCTAAGCGCTGCAAAAATGTAGCCTTTAGTTCTTGTTTTAGTGTCATTTCCAATTTCTTAAAATACCTTATAGGATCCCTTTTGTTGTTTGCTGACAAAAATAGTCCAATTAAGTATCAAAAAAAATTAAAACGCAGGAATAAAACTGCTTTTAACCAAAAAAAAGTGACTTTTAACAGTAATTAAGTTGTAATTATTCTCAAAAATCGAATTTATAAATAGCACCCGCCATTATCTGCACACCCTGCGATCTAAAACTTCCCCATTGGTTGTACTTTTGATCTAACACATTATTCCCTTTTAAAAATACAGTCCAATTTTTTGTAGGTCTATACCCCAACTTTAAACTTAGATCAGCAAATCCATCCAGTGTTTTTGTCGTTTCCACTGGTCCATTTGCTGTCGTGTGCATATCGTCTTGGTTTACCAACAAATCTTTGCGTTCACCAATGTATTGTAAATCCATTCCCGCAAACCATTGATCGGTAAAATTGATTAAAGCATCAGCTCCAACTTTAATGGAAGGCAACCCCCACGCTTCTCTCGTATTTGAATCGTAGTGATTGTACTCCCCGCGAATACCCAATAACACGGTGTTGTCTATATCAAAGCGCAATTCTCCAAACACACTCAAGGTTTCAACCTCTGCATAGGCAACATCCATCGCATTGCCATACAAATAGTCTAGTCGATTTACGTTAGAAGAAAAAGGCGTAGACCTAAACAAAGCCTTGTCATTTTCTTTGGTGTAAGACCCCTTAATATTGTAGGAAATCGTGTGATCGAGTTTTCCTTTCATCCCCACATAGAAATCATAGGACTTATCCGTAGGACGCAATCCTGCTTCTGGAGATACAAATGGATTTTGATCGACAAAATCCTTAAACGTATTTTGCGTTAATCCCCCGTCAATTCCCGCATATGCAATCACGAGATTAGGCACTAAATTATAAGACGCCTTCACTTGGGGGTAGAAGTAAAAATTGTTGTCTGAGGTTCCGCCAATCTTTCCATTGTTGTAGTACAACCCAACACCTAATTGAAGAAAGTAATCCTCTCCCTGAAGCACAACACAAGGTTCAGCTCCAAAATTAAAGTGCTCATCTGTTCCTCTATACGTGACAATTGCCTCGTTATTGTAATCTACTATTCCGCCTTCATTCAAAAAGTCTTGTCTTTTGTATTTTGAACTCACATAATCAACAGCGATGTCCAACTTACCAAAAAAACCTTCGCCAAAAGCAGTTTCAATTCTCGGTTTAAACACAAAGTGATTCTCAGCGCGATTAAAGTCATCGCTAAACGAATTGAAATAAACGTCCACTCCTTTTATTGGCAGGTCTTCAAAAGTAACAGAACCGTCTACATAAAAAGACTTATACTTTTGCTTTGAGTTAATACTCGCCACTGTATTTCTAGGAAAGTCAAATTCTTCTTGCGGCAAACCATACCAATTTACAGTTTGATAAGAACCTCCCACTTCGGTATTCCATCCGATTTTTTTCTTTTGTCCTGAGAAGTTAATGCCCCCTGTTGTTTTGGAAAAATCATCGTCTAGCAGTAGATTTTTTATTCCTCCTTGAGAAGAGAAATGACGAAGAAACCCCGCGATATAGCTATCGGGATCAACTTGTCCGCTAACAAATAATTCTCCGTGTATATTGGTATAGTTACCCCCTGCGAACAAAGCGTAATTATCAAAGCGCTCTAAATTGCGTTTGGCTTCGACTTTTGCCGCTTCTCCTTTAGCAGGAACGAAGGTTGAAGCAACGGGAAAAGACGTAATCGTATACACCACCTCTTTCTTTTTTCCCTTGACTTCCTCGTCTAAATTAGGCATTTCTCTCACTTTAAACGCCTCCGAAACTGTCGCGTCATATCGTCTTACAACATCGACAACTTCTGTTCCTAAATCACTTTTATTCTTATCTTGAGCAACCGCTGTACCAACAAATAAAACACTTGATACAAAGGTTAATATATTGATCTTCTTCATAATTACGTTCTAATTCGATTAATCCTTATTGTACAATAGATGAATTACTTTTCGCTTCTTGCGCTTTAATGGTATTGAGTTCTTGTTGTGCTTCTGCTACAACATCTTCAAAATCGCTAAAATTCTTAATTACACTATCCAAGATATACGTCGCTTGGTAGGCATCTTTTAAGCTGTAGAAATTTTTAGCCATTAACAACAATCCCTTCGCTCCATAGTACTTATAAGCCGAATAATCTTTGGCTAACTTTTGAACACTTTCGTTCGAAGCCTCAAATTTATTGTCCATGCGTTTGAAATACGCATCGTAATACATCGCTTCTGCCGCTACTTCACCCTTGGCGATTTTCGCTACTTCTGCATATCCCTTTTTCGCTTTGTCAAACTGTTTATTTGCAAAAGCAGTACGCGCAATAATTAGCTGTGCATCACTCTTTACTTTATTGTCTATTTTTGCCAACTTCAGCACTTGTTCTGCATAGTTTAACGCATTGGTATAATCGCTTTCTTGATAGTACAATTTCATCAAATTCGACTTGGCAAATACGATATTCTGTTCTTGTGTAGCCTCTGTTTCCAATCGACTCAACATCAACAACGCTTGATCTGTATTGTTTTCTTTTAGGTAGATTTCGGACAAACGCGACAAGCTCACCTCTATATATTCGCTTTTATTGCCTTCGGCAACAGCTAAGTAGTGTGGTTGGGCTTTTTTGAAATCACTAGATGCAAAGTACAATTGTCCCAAGTAAAAATGTGCTTGCAAGGCCTTTAATCCTTTTGGATAAGCGACTAAGTATTTTTCAAAACCAATAATTGCAGCTGGCGTATTGTTCTGCATATATTGTTTTTCCGCAGATTCGTAGGTGTCTTTATCTAATTCTAAATCACTCACACTGACAAATGACAGCCCTTTTACCCACGCTCCATACTCATCAACTTTACCTTGATCTACATACACCAAGCGCGCATTTTGCACCGCCTCTATAGCCTCTGCACTGGTCGGGTATTTCGCTACAACTTCCTTGAATTTGACTAAAGCCTCGTCCGCTTTATTGGCGTTATAATAAATCAACCCTTGGCGCAACAACGCTTTAGACGCATAAGCACTTTTTGGGTAATTCTTCAACAGTTGATCAAAAACCGGTGTTGCTTTTTGTGGTTGTTGCATCACAACATAGGTCATTCCCAATTCGTATAACGCATTGTCTGTCAATCCCGATTTTGGATAGTCTTTAGTAAAAGCGATTAAATCATCTGCTTTTTTCTGAAGGCGATCAACAAATCCATAGGCCAATGCTTTTTGGAAACGCGCATATTCCACATCCACTTTATTCGCTTCAATTACTTTGTTATACGCCTCCATCGCTGGCCAATAACTACCTTCTACAAATTGACTATCTCCCAAGCGAAGATAAGCATCAATGCGTCTCGCCTCGTCTTTTGGCGCAGTAGCTATAAAACTTTGAAATTGCTTTGCCGCATTCGCGTAGTCTTTCTGCTTGAAATAAGTATACCCTAATCCGTAATTTACATGCTTGTATTCGTCTGTATTTTTCGCTTGAGGACTTCCCATAAAACTGACATAAGAAGAAATTGCCTCAGCAAATTTGTTCATCGCATAGTTTGATTCTGCCTGCCAATAGTATGCACGTGCCGTAAACAAACCATCCTGACGCTCTACGAGCGATTTGGTAAACATCGCTGCCGCTTGCTCGTAATTGCCTTCAACAAACAATTCTTGCCCGCGATAAAACGTCACTTTTTGATAGGCCTCTTTGTTGGCTGTTGCTTTATTTTTCTCCAACAACACCAACGCTTCTTTAAAGTTCTTTGCTGTAATATACGAGTCGATCAACAACCCCTCCATTTCTTCTCTATTTGGAGACAACGGATATTTCTCCAAGAATCCACTAATTACTTTTGGTGCACTTTGGTATGCATTTCCAATATCATAACTCAGTTTGCCGTAATTTAGGTAAGCATCTTCTTGAATACTCGCATCAAAACGCATTTCTGACGCATTCTTAAAGGCGTTTAACGCTTGTGTTTTTTTATGGGTGTGCAAGTAACTCTCCCCTAAGTGATAGTAGGCATTTTGTGCAATAGCGTTATCGCCATCGATAATTTTATTAAATTGCTCAATCGCCTTGTCGTAGTCTTTTGATTTGTAATACGCATACCCCAATTGGTAGTAATCGGTATTGTTCCACTTGCCGTTTTTTCCTTTGTATTCCAACAGGTAAGGCAAGGCTTTATCATACTGTTTCAAGTTGAAATAACTCTCTCCAATAATCTTAGCAAGTTCTGATTTTTCTTGGGGATTGGATTTATTAATTTGCGCTAAACCATCTGCAATCGCTTGCTCAAAATTACCCGTTTTGAAATTCATGTCCGATTGGAAGTACCCCATTTTCTCTTTGTACTTCTCTTTGCTTTCTACTTTTTCGAACAGCTTTTTAGCATCGTCAAAATTGTCCGTATCATAAGCAATATAGCCTAAATAATAAGTCGCTTGTTCTCCCCACTCTCCATTTTGGCTTACTTTTTCCAAATACTTCTTGGCCTCTTTTCTATTCTTCATATAGAAGGCACTGTATCCTTTTTCAAAAAAGAAGCGATCGGCTACCTTTTCCGTTTCAATCACGTGGTCCTTCACTTTAGCTGCAAAATGAGCAGCTTTGGAAAACTGACCTCTTGTAAAGTAGTAATCAGTTGCTTCGATATAAGCGATATTCTGTTTCGAACTTGTTGGATAATTCACAACAAAATCGTCAATTTTATTCTCAGCTCCGCTTTGATCTAATCGAATGGCACAATTGGCAATATAATAAGCACAATCAGCCTCGATTTCTTTATTTTGGGATGTATTTTCTTTCTTAATCTTGTCAAATAATAACTGGGCCGCCAAATACTCTTGTTCATTATACAGGGCAACTGCCTGATTAAACGTCGCATTAGGTCCTGTATATACAACTGTTTGTTGTGCATACAGGCTCATCGTACCCATTAGTGCAGCTACACAAGCCAACCTATTAATTCTACGCATTGATTTTCTATTTATTTTAGTGTCAAATATAACCATTTATACCCTTTATAAACAGCTTTGCTTTATATTTTATTGCACAAAAAATCAACTTATTCCCACTGAATAGGTTAAAAAATCAACAGGAAAGTAAAAGAAGTAAGCGTTACAAAACGTCAACTATAGCGCGAATAACAAATTGCAGGTAGATAGTAAGGGGTTTGTAAGGGGTTTGTAAGGGGTTTGTAAGGGGTTTGTAAGGGAAAAAGGCCTAAAACCCTTGTAAACACTAACGATCCCCTTACAAACCCTTTACAACTACTTATCTTATATGTTTCAAAATACTGACATTCCAAGGGTAAGGATTTGAATCCGCGCCTTGATCTAGTCCCATAAAAACACAAAGAGGGCGACTTATCAGAACACCCTCTTATCTTTTCAGTCGTTTTCAACAACCTTTACTACTTTTGTTTTATATCGTATTTTTTTCTTTAGCAGGGCAATTCGCCTCAACTAAGCTTTTAGATTGTCAAAATACGCTTTTAAAATTTCTTCTCTAAAATCTGGATGGGCAATTTCCGCCATGGCTGCCACTCTTTGTTTGAGGGTTTTACCATATAAATCGGCTACCCCATATTCGGTAACAATATATTGGGCATGCGCACGTGTAGTGACCACCCCAGCTCCTTGGCGCAAGTAGGGCACTATTCGATTATGCCCTTGATTACTCGTTGACGACAAAGCAATAATAGCTTTACCTCCTTCACTAAGGGAAGCACCGCGCACAAAATCCATTTGTCCACCCACACCCGAATACATCTTGTGTCCGATAGAATCCGCGCAAATTTGTCCCGTCAGATCTACCTCAATAGCCGAGTTAATCGCCACTACTTTTGGATTTTTGCGAATAATTGCGGTATCGTTGACATAACTAGACTCTTTTAAAACGATAAAAGGGTTGTTATCCACAAAATCATATAGTTTTTTCGAACCGATGAGAAAAGTAGCTAGCGCTCTTCCTTTGGCGATTTTCTTTTTCGAGCAGTCGATTACCCCGCTTTTGATCAGGTCAATCACCCCATCTGAGAACATTTCTGTGTGCAACCCGAGGTTTTTGTGGTTGTTTAATTGGGCTAAAACAGCATTTGGAATGGAGCCAATTCCCATTTGAAGTGTACTCTCATCTTCTATAAGATTGGCGACATATTTTCCAATAGTCGCTTCTTTGTCTGTAATAAGGGTTTCTTTTGAGGCATAAATCGGACAATCGCAATCCACCGCTAAATGAATCTTCGAACTGTGCAATACGCTATCGCCAAATGTACGTGGCATTTGTGGGTTGATCTGCGCAATCACCACGCGTGCGCGTTCCATAGCAGCCACACAAGCCTCTACAGACACGCCCAACGAGCAAAACCCATGTTCGTCTGGGGGCGAAACTTGAATCAAAACCACATCGACTTTCAACACCCCTTTTCTAAAAAGAAGAGGGACTTCACTTAAAAAAACAGGGGTGTAAGAACCATTCCCTGCCGCTAAGGTATGACGCACGTTTTTACCGATAAAAAAGGAATTGACGTGAAAACTCTCCGCAAGTGCAGGATCAGCATAAGGCGCCTCCCCTTCGGTGTGAATGTGACAAAATTCAACATTGCGCAATTCACTTGCACGATCACTAATTGCTTTCGTTAAAATATTTGGCGTTGCAGCTGCTGCGTGGACGTATACTCGATCCCCTGATTGAACAACTTTTGCAGCTTCTTGAGCAGTTACGTATTTCATAGGTTCTTATTTTTTTTTAAAGTTAAGTATTGTTTGCTTTAATACAAGCACAAATTACTGATTTTTAACAAAGAAAAGAACTGATATTGATCATACTATCTTAAAAAACATCGCTTTTTACAAAAGAAACAACAAAAGGTGAATCAATCTCAAGTAAACGCAAAGCGGAATAAAAACCGGGGCATCTTTCTATTCCTCCTTTCCTTTTTTCCATAAATAAATAGTATTTTTGCTAGATAATCTCATTGTAACACATGACATCGATTAACAACAAAACATTACAAGATTTAGAATTTAATACCGTCTTATCTCTCGTTTCTAGCCTATGCGTCACAGAAAGCGGAAAAGAGGGAGCGATGGAAATTGTTCCTTTTAAAACAAAGGAACAGACCTTACACGCCTTAAAACAAACGTCAGAATATTTAGCTTCTTTTACCAATAACAACGTCATTCCTAATCACTATTTTGATGCTATTGACTATGAATTGAAATTCTTGGGGATTGAAGACAGTTTTTTGGAAATCAGCAGTTTTAAAAAGATATACAACCTAACAGAAACCACGAGTAACCTGATTGCGTACTTTAAAAAGTTTAGCGATTATTACCCGCATTTAGCTGAAGACAACGCCGCACTTACCTTAGAAAAAAGCATTGTAAAGGAAATTGAAAATGTCTTGGATAAATATGGAGAGATCAAAGACAACGCTTCTGTTGACTTACTGTCGATTCGCAAGAGCATCAACTTAATTCGCGGCAAGATAAACCAGAGTTTTGGCTTTGCCTTGTCACAGTACAACAGCGCTGGTTATTTGGATGACATCAGAGAAACGATTGTCGACAATCGCCGCGTGCTGGCGGTTATTGCTATGCACCGCCGCAAGGTAAAAGGAAGCGTACTGGGACAGTCCAAAACAGGTAGTATTGTTTACATTGAGCCCGAGGCAACGTTGCACTTCTCCAGAGAGCTAAACAATTTAGAATACGAAGAACGAGAAGAAATAGTGCGTATTTTAAAGGCGTTGACCAACAGCATTCGTCCGTTTAGAGATTTGCTATTGGACTACACCACCTATTTAACCTCCTTAGACATCACAGCAGCAAAGGCAAAATACGCTTTAAAAATCAACGGATTGCTACCCGAAATACGCGATGAAAAAACGCTTTATTTCCGAGAGGCTTATCACCCGATTTTATGGCTCAACAACAAGGAAAAACGCAAAACAACTCACCCGCAAACGATTCAATTGGAGCAAGATAGTCGAATTATCGTTATTTCAGGTCCGAATGCTGGGGGGAAAAGTATCACCTTAAAAACCGTTGGTTTGTTACAGCTGATGTTGCAATCGGGCTTGTTAATTCCGGTACACGAACGCAGCCATACGTTTTTATTTGACCGTATTTTAACTGACATTGGCGACAATCAATCTATTGAAAATCACCTAAGTACATACAGTTACCGCTTAAAAAACATGAATTACTTTCTAAAGAAATGCAATGCAAACACCTTGTTTTTGATAGACGAATTCGGAACGGGTTCTGATCCAGAATTAGGAGGTGCACTAGCCGAGGTTTTCTTAGAAGAGTTCTACGATAGAGAAGCCTATGGTATTATTACCACCCACTATACGAATTTAAAGATCTTGGCCGATCAATTGCCTTCTGCTACCAATGCCAACATGCTCTTTGACGAACAGTCATTAGAGCCTTTATACAAGTTAAACATTGGACAAGCAGGTAGTTCCTTTACTTTTGAAGTAGCACAGAAAAACGGCATTCCCTTTAGCCTGATCAACCGGGCAAAGAAAAAAGTTGAAACCGAAAAGGTGCGCTTTGACAAAACCATCGCCAACCTGCAGAAAGAACGACACAAATTGGAACGAACGTCTCAAAATCTAAAAGAAGAAGAGACAAAAGCCAGAGAAGAGGGCAAAAAACTAGAAGGCATCAATGCAAAAGTGCAAGAGAAATTAGAGCGTTACCAAGAATTATTCGATTCGAATCAGCGCTTGGTATACTTAGGACAAAAGCTAGACGATTTATCCGAGAAGTATTTCAACAACAAAAGCAAGAAAACGCTTTTTAGCGAAATCCTAAAAGTTGTTGAGATAGAGAATTCAAAGCGCAAGAAAATAACGCTTCAAGAAAAAAAGAAAAAAGAAGCAGAACAAAAGGTTCTACTTCAAGAAGTAGAGAAAAAAGTAGAAGTAATCCGCAAGGAAAAGAAAGAGAAAAAAGAAATCCAAAAGCAACAAGAAGCGAGCAACAAGACGAAATTTCCGCTCAAAGTTGGCGATCGCGTGCGCATGACAGAAGGTCGTGCTGTTGGAACGATTGACAATATTGAGAAGAACACAGCTACTGTTAATTACGGATTCTTTGTATCTAAAGTCAATATTGATCAACTGGAAATGGTAGAACGCAAAAAATGATAGAACAACTCCCAAAAGATAAGAAAATCGTCCTTTTTGACGGTGTTTGCAATTTGTGCGACAATGTCGTTAAGCGCGTTATTGAAGCAGATCACCGCGATCAATTTCGCTTTACCTCCTTAGATTCCGAACTTGGCCAACAGATCCTACAACAAATTGGCGTAGATCGATCCCAAACGGACAGCATAGTCTTATACCAACCCGGAGAAGCGTATTACATCAAATCTCAGGCAGCTTTAATGATAGCAAAATACCTGGGTGGATGGTATTACCTCCTGACAGCTTTTCTCGTATTGCCGACCAAACTAGCCGATTCACTTTATGACTTTATCGCAAAAAATCGCTATAAATGGTACGGAAAAAAAGACCAATGTATGATTCCCGATGAGTCAATTCGCAAAAAATTCTTATAATCATACAAACTTGGAATTTTAAATATTAACAACAAAATTATTTTACTTAAACTCAGGCAATCCGTATATTTGCCTACAACAAAATTATTTTCGAATGCATATTTCATACAATTGGTTAAAACAATTCATTAAGTTAGACATCACCCCAGAAGAAACCTCAGAGGTTTTAACGGATTTAGGTCTTGAAGTTGAGGGAATTACTCAATACGAAAGTCTAAAAGGAGGTTTAAGAGGAGTTGTTGTAGGACATGTATTATCTTGCACTAAACACCCCAATGCAGATAAATTAAATGTTACAAAAGTCGATTTAGGAACGGGGGAACCTGTACAAATTGTTTGTGGCGCTCCAAACGTAGCTGCTGGACAAAAAGTAGCAGTTGCAACAATTGGCACAGAATTGTACGATGCCGAAGGAAATGCATTTCAAATTAAAAAGGGTAAAATCAGAGGCGAAGAGAGCTTTGGAATGATTTGTTCTGCCGTTGAACTAGGTATAGGCACAGACGGAAGTGGTATTTTGGTACTCGATGAATCTGTGGTTCCTGGAACAGCTGCGGCAACTATTTTCGATATTACAACCGATCAGGTTTTTGAAATTGGGCTTACACCAAACCGTTCGGATGCTATGAGCCACTGGGGAGTAGCTCGAGATCTGCGCGCAGGTTTATTGCAAAACCCTAAAATAGAAACCCCACACAAAGAATTAATTACACCTGCTGTAAGCAAATTCAAAGTGGAAAGAAGAACGCTTAAAATGGATGTAAGCGTTGAAGATTATAAAAAAGCACCGCGTTATTGTGGAGTAACTATCTCTGGAATTGAAGTAAAAACTTCTCCTGAGTGGTTACAGAACCGCTTGAAAGCAATCGGCATCACCCCTAAAAACAATATCGTAGACGTTACAAATTACGTGCTACACGATTTAGGGCAACCCCTACACGCTTTTGACGCAGCTAAGATAAAAGGAGGTAAAGTCATCGTTAAAACCGTAGAAGAAGGAACGAAATTCGTTACTTTAGACGGTGTTGAACGCACTTTACACCAAGACGATCTAATGATCTGTGACGAAAATGGGCCAATGTGTATCGCTGGTGTATTCGGTGGATTAAAATCAGCCGTATCAGAAAACACAACAACTATTTTCTTAGAAAGTGCTTACTTTAACCCCGTAAGCGTTAGAAAAACAGCAAAAAGACATAGCTTGAATACCGATTCTTCCTTCCGTTTTGAACGAGGAATTGATCCATCTATTACCGAATATGCACTAAAACACGCTGCTTTGTTGATTCAAAGTGTTGCTGGTGGTGAAATCACTTCAGATATTGTTGACCTCTACCCGAAAAAAGTAGAAGATCACTCTGTATTCTTGAATTTCAACAACATCAACCGCATTTTGGGTGAGGCTATTTCAAAAGAGACAATCAAAACAATTTTGGTTTCTTTAGATATTAAAGTTCACAGCATGTCTGATGTTGGATTAGGTATTACTGTACCTGCGTATCGCGCAGATGTAACCAGAGAAATTGACGTGATTGAGGAAATCTTGCGCGTTTACGGTTACAACAACATTAGCTTCTCTTCTAAGTTAAATGCGACTATTTCAAATAGCTCCAGAACAGAAGATCACCGCGTACAAAACATTATCGCCAATCAATTAGTAGCTCAAGGATTCTATGAAATCATGAACAACTCGTTGACTACGCCAACGTATAGCGCACTTACAGAAAGCATCAACAACAGTTATCAAGTGGATATTGTCAATCCATTAAGTGCTGATCTTGCTGTTATGAGACAATCTTTACTATTCGGTGGATTAGAGTCTATCTCATACAACATCAATAGAAAGAACAGTGATTTGCGTCTATTTGAATTTGGAAAAACATACCACAAAATGTTGAATAACTTCGAAGAAGACAAACACTTCGCTTTATTCGTAACAGGAAACAGCACACCTGCATCTTGGAACGCAACACAAAAAGCAAGCAACTTCTTTGAATTTAAAGGATATGTATTAAGTATCTTAAATCGTTTAGGCATTGGAAAATTCACAACGCAACCAACGGAAAATGACGTGTTTTCAGAAGGAATCACTTACTACGTAGGCAAAGAGGCGATTGTTGATTTTGGCGTGCTTAAAAAGGCTATTACAAAGCATTTTGACATTAAACAAGAGGTGGCTTATGCTGACTTCAAATGGGATGCTATCTTAAAATTAGTAAGTGGCAAAATCAAGTTCACAGACTTGAACAAATTCCCTACAGTAAAAAGAGATTACGCCTTGTTATTGGACGAACAGGTTACTTTTGACGAAATCTTCACTATCGTAAAACAAGTAGACAAAGCCATCATTAAAGATGTTACCCTATTTGACGTTTACCAAGGGGATAAAATTGAAGCAGGTAAAAAGTCCTATGCCATCTCAATCTTAATGGAAGACAGTACAAAAACGCTTACTGAAAGCCAAATTGAGAAGATTATGGGTAAAATCCAATACCAATTAGAAAATAATATTGGAGCTCAATTGAGATAATAAAAAAAAGCTGTCTAACGACAGCTTTTTTTAGTTACGATCCTAGTTAACCGTAAAAAAAAACCACATCTGTAGATGTGGTTTTTTTTATTATCCTAAAACTTCTTTTACTTTTTTACCAATTTCAGCTGGTGAATCAACCACGTGAATACCGCACTCACTCATGATTCTTTTCTTAGCTGCTGCCGTATCGTCTGCTCCACCAACAATAGCACCTGCGTGTCCCATTGTTCTTCCTTTAGGTGCAGTTTCTCCAGCGATGAATCCGATAACAGGTTTTTTGTTTCCGTTTTCTTTAATCCATCTTGCAGCATCAGCTTCTAACTGTCCTCCAATTTCACCAATCATAATGATTGCTTCCGTTTCTGGGTCAGCCATTAACAACTGAACTGCTTCTTTTGTTGTTGTTCCAATGATTGGATCTCCACCAATACCGATTGCTGTTGTAATTCCTAAACCTTCTTTTACTACTTGGTCTGCAGCTTCGTAAGTTAAAGTACCTGATTTAGAAACAATTCCAACCGTTCCTTTTTTGAATACGAATCCTGGCATAATACCAACTTTAGCTTCACCTGGTGTGATTACTCCAGGACAGTTTGGTCCTACTAATCTACAATCTCTTGTTTTAATGTAGTCATAAGCTTTAATCATATCCGCAACTGGAATACCTTCTGTAATACAAATGATTACTTTGATACCCGCGTCTGCAGCTTCCATAATAGCATCTGCAGCAAATGCAGGCGGTACAAAAATGATTGACGTATCTGCACCAGCTTTTTCAACTGCTTCTGAAACAGTATTGAATACTGGACGATCTAAATGACTAGTTCCACCTTTTCCTGGCGTTACACCACCTACAACATTTGTTCCATATTCAATCATCTGAGAAGCATGAAAAGTACCTTCGCTTCCAGTAAATCCTTGAACGATTATTTTTGAATCTTTATTTACTAAAACACTCATGATCTTGTTTTTAATTTATTTTTAAAACTTACTTAGACAAAAATAAACAATTCTAATCAGCTTTAAAACTTTTTAGTTGCAATCTTAGTCAAATAAGCCTAACAATTAACGATTAATTATCTATTCTTTTACCTGTACGGAGTCTAGTTGTTCTGTATTTTTTTCAGCTCTTCTAGAATGGCAGGTATTCTCTTGGTATTAGCCATTTGTTTTAGTTTTTCTCTTGACTCTTCTGCAGGATAACCAAAATAGACTTTTCCTCCTTCTAAGCTCTTAGAAACACCGGATTGGGCTAAAACAACTGCTTTTGTACCAATGGTAATTCCACTCGTAGTTCCTACTTGCCCCCAAAGCGTTACTTCATCTTCAATCACAACACAACCAGCGATTCCTACTTGTGCGGCAATTAAACAACGCACCCCAATAACGGTATCGTGTCCTATATGCACTTGATTGTCAATTTTAGCTCCTTCTTTGATGGTAGTATCTCCTGTAACACCACGGTCAATTGTACATGCTGCACCAATTCCTACATTATCTTCAATAACCACTCGACCACAAGAGATTAAAGGATCGAATCCTTCTGGTCTCTTTTTGTAGTAAAAAGCATCGGCTCCTAAGATAGTTCCGGCGTGAATGACAACATTGTTGCCGATCACTGTACCGTCATAGATGACAACATTAGGATGGATTACACAATTCGAACCAATCACAACATTGTTACCAATAAATGTTCCTGGCTGAATGATAGTCCCCTCTCCTATTACTGCATCTTTAGCTTGTAATTGAGTTGCAGGTTTAAAGGGATTAAAATAAGTTGACAGCTTATTAAAATCTCTAAAAGGATCGTCAGAAATCAACAAAGCTTTTCCTTCTGGGCATTCAACATCTTTATTAATAAGGATGATAGAAGCATTCGATTGTAAGGCTTTGTCATAGTATTTAGGGTGATCCACAAATACGATTTCTCCTTCTTGTACGACGTGAATTTCATTCATTCCGTACACAGGAAAATCCGCAGATCCTACGTATTGACAACCGATAATTTCAGCTATCGTTTCTAAATGTTGAACTTTTGAAAAACGCATCTTCTATCTACCCCTATTCTTTGATACGTTCGATGTAAGATCCTGTAGCCGTATCAATTTTGATTTTATCTCCTTCGTTGATAAATAAAGGCACGTTTACAGAAGCTCCAGTTTCAACCGTAGCTGGTTTTGTAGCGTTAGTCGCTGTATTTCCTTTTACTCCAGGCTCTGCATAGGTTACTTCTAAGATAACAGAAGCAGGCATATCAACTGCTAATGGCATATCGGTTTCAGTATTAATCTGCACCATTACCATTTCTCCTTCTTTCAATAATTCTGGAGAGTCCAAAATATCTTTTAACAAGGTAATTTGCTCGTAAGACTCAACGTTCATGAAGTGAAACTGATCACCTTCTGGGTATAAATATTGGAATTTATGTGTTTCCACGCGAACTGGGTCAATTTTATGTCCAGCCGAAAACGTATTTTCCAATACTCTTCCTGTTGTTAAACTCTTCATTTTAGTTCTAACAAATGCAGGTCCTTTTCCTGGTTTTACGTGTAAAAACTCTGTGATTTTATAAATATCGTTGTTATGACGAATACACAAACCATTTCTGATATCTGAAGTTGTTGCCATTTTTTAAATCTTTTATTATATTATTAATACATTCCTGAATACCCACGCATAATTCCTCTTGAACTATTGCGTACGAACATAAGGATTTCATCTCGTTCTGGAGTTGCTTCCATTTCTGTTTCTATAATTTCTAGTGCTTGACTTGTATTATAGTTCTTTTGAAATAAAATTCTATAAATTTCTTGTATTTCTCTGATTTTCTCAGGTTCATACCCTCTTCTGCGCAATCCAACTGAGTTGATACCTGCGTAAGAAATAGGCTCTCTTGCTGCTTTGATATAAGGAGGAACGTCTTTGCGAACCAATGTACCACCAGTAACAAAAGAATGGGACCCAATGGTACAGAATTGATGTACAGCTACTAAACCAGCTAGTACCACATAATCCCCTACAGTAACGTGTCCTGCCAATGTACTAGAGTTAGAGAAGATACAGTTATTTCCGATGATACAGTCATGTGCGATATGACTATAAGCCTGGATTAAACAATTTTCTCCAATCACTGTTTTATATCTATCTTTTGTACCTCTATTGATCGTTACACACTCGCGAATGGTTGTGTTATCACCGATTTCAACAGTAGTAATTTCACCTTCAAATTTTAAATCTTGTGGTTCAGCTGAAATAACGGCACCAGGAAAAATTTTACAATTTCTTCCGATACGCGCACCTTCCATGATGGTAACGTTAGAACCAATCCAAGTTCCCTCACCGATTTCCACATTATTATGAATCGTAGTAAATGGCTCTATTACGACATTTCTAGCTATTTTTGCTCCTGGATGAACATAGGCTAAAGGCTGATTCATACTATTTATATTTAATTTTTAACTTTTGATATTTGAGCCATCAGCTCAGCCTCAGCTACTAATTTACCATTAGCATAGGCATAACCTTGCATATGACATATTCCTCGACGGATAGGCGTAATTAATTCTAATTTAAACACCAAGGTATCACCAGGTGCTACTTTGTTTTTAAACTTGACATTGTCCATTTTCATAAAATAGGTCAAGTAATTTTCTGGATCTGGAACCGTACTCAAGATCAGGATACCACCTGATTGTGCCATAGCTTCACAAATCAATACCCCTGGCATAACAGGAGCACCTGGGAAATGTCCAACAAAGAAAGACTCATTCATGGTTACATTTTTCAATCCTACCACGTGATTTTCGGACATTTCTAAGATTTTATCCACTAATAAGAAAGGCGGTCTATGGGGTAAAAACTCCATAATCTTCACAATATCCATCAACGGTTCTTTATGTAGGTCATACGTAGGAACTTGATTTCGTTTTTCGTTGCGGATAATTTTGGACATTTTCTTTGCGAATCCCGTATTTATTGCGTGTCCTGGTTTGTTTGCGATTACCTTTCCTCGAATACGAGTACCGATTAAGGCCAAATCACCAATTACGTCTAACAATTTATGTCTAGCGGCTTCGTTTGGATAGTGAAGCGTCAGATTATCTAAAACACCATTGGGTTTTACGCTGATTTCATCTTTACCAAAAGCCTTTTTTAAATGCCCCATTGTTTCTGGAGATATTTCTTTATCCACATAAACAATAGCGTTATTTAAGTCTCCGCCCTTAATTAGTCCATTGGCTAACAAGGCTTCTAATTCGTGTAAGAAACTAAATGTACGCGCTTCAGAGATCTCTACCTTAAAGTCATTTAGGTCTTTTAACGTAGCGTTTTGTGTTCCCAAAACCTTTGTTCCAAAGTCAACCATAGCGGTAACTTGGTAACTATCTGCTGGCATTACGATGATTTCACTACCTGTTGCTTCATCAACATAAGAGATTACTTCTTTGACGATGTATTCATCTCTTTCTGCGTCTTGTTCAACAATACCTGCTTTTTCAACAGCTTCAACAAAATACTTGGAAGATCCATCCATAATAGGTGGTTCAGATGCATTTAACTCGACAATTACGTTATCAAGATCGCACCCCACAAAAGCTGCAAGTACATGTTCCGTTGTTTGCACGCGTACGCCCTTTTTTTCTAGGTTTGTACCGCGCTGTGTATTAACAACATAGTTTGCATCTGCTTCAATCACAGGATGCCCTTCTAAATCCACTCTAACAAAAGTAAACCCATTGTTAATTGGCGCAGGTTTTAATGTCATAACAACATTTTGTCCTGTATGTAGTCCAACTCCTTCTAAGGTAACTTCACTTTGGATGGTTTTTTGCTTAACCATAATAAAATCTTTTTGTATTTCGATAGGTTATTATTTTCCGTTTTTTAGCTCTTCTAGGTCATCTACGATTTTCGGTAGGTTTCTAAAGTGGCTGTAAGATTTTAAGAAATCCGTATGTCCGATCGCTGGAGAACCTTGTACGGCAATATTGGATTCTAAATTCTTTGTCACGCCTGATTGGGCTTGTATCTTAACATTGTCGCCAATAGTCAGGTGACCTACTATACCAACTTGTCCACCGATCATGCAGTTTTTGCCAATTTTCGTTGACCCTGCTACACCTGTTTGAGAAGCAATAACTGTATTCTCACCAATTTCCACATTATGTGCAATTTGGATTTGGTTGTCTAATTTAACACCTTTTCGGATAATAGTTGATCCCAAGGTCGCGCGATCAATTGTTGTTGCGGCACCGATTTCGACGTTATCTTCTATGATTACATTTCCAATTTGCGGCACTTTACTATAGGTTCCATCGCCATTAGGGGCAAAACCGAAGCCATCCGATCCGATAATCGTACCCGCATGCAAGGTACAGCCTGCTCCGATGATCGATTCAGAATATACGCGAACACCTGCAAAAAGCACGGTATTATCACCGATTACCACGTTATCACCGATAAAAGTATTGGGGTAAATTTTTACATTATCTCCAATCTTGGTATTTTTCCCTACATAACAAAAGCTACCTAGATACAAATCTGTACCATATGTAGCTCCTTCAGAAATCACACTAGGTTGTTCGATTCCCGACTTCATTAATTTGACTTGATTGTAGTATTCCAAGAGTTTGGAAAAGGCTTTATACGCATCATCAACTTTAATTAATGTTGCCTCCACTTTATGCTCGGGTTCAAACGTTTTGTTCACAATGACAACCGATGCCTTGGTCGTATATATATGGTGGACGTATTTAGGGTTAGCTAAAAAAGAGATGGCGCCTTTTGCTCCTTCTTCAATCTTGGCTAAGGTAGATACCTCTTCTTGAGGATTCCCTACAACTTCTCCTCCTAATACTGACGCTATTTGTTCTGCTGTTATTTTCATTACCGCAAAAATATAAAATATAATTGAAAATTAACTTTCAAAAACGAATTTTGGGTAACAAACGAAATGCTTTGTTACCGGTTTGGTTAATGCTTTGAGATTTAATTGATCTGAAACAGACAAAACATCTGCAACTTGTCCATCTTTTCTCACTATCATAATCGGTTCTTTATCTTTGCTATAAGCCTGATTCTTAACCTTTCCTTTAAACACAAAGTAGCTAGCTAATTCAGCAGATAGCTTATATTTTAGCTGAACGTCTTCTAATCGTTCTTTTAGCTTTTCTTGCACTAATTTCTTATCCTCTAGTATTTCGATGCGCAACAATTTTCGGTTGACAATCATCTTGCTCAATTGAGACAAGACAAAATCATCGTGAAACTGCCATTCCTTTAAAGCGCTAACAATATCGGAATCATCTAGTAAAGCAAATTGTTCTAAGGCGGTTTGCTCAAAATCGTCAAAAACACCTTGGTGTTCCAGAAAAAACAAAAGGGCACTACTACCCCATATTTTTTTTCCTTTACTAACGAGTTCTTTAGCTCTTTTTAGGATACGCACAAGAATTAATTCAGCACAAACGCTTGTTTTGTGCAAGTAAGCTTGCCAATACATTAAACGACGTCCCACCAAAAACATCTCTACCGAATAGATTCCCTTTTCCTCTACAACCAATTGGTCATCCACGACGTTTAGCATTTGAATTAATCGTTCAGAGTTGATATCTCCTTCTGCTACACCGCTGTAGAAACTATCTCGTTTTAAATAGTCCATACGATCCATGTCCAACTGACTTGAAATCAATTGCAACATAAATTGGCGATGATATTCTCCTTTGAAAATTTGAATAGCTAGGTCTAGTTTTCCCTTAAACGCTTTATTGAGTTGGTGCATAAAATAAAGGGAAATGGCTTCGTGATGTACGCCCTCCACAATACTTTCTTCCATCGCATGTGAAAAAGGACCATGCCCTATATCGTGTAGCAAGATAGCTACATATAGTGCTGTTTCTTCCTCCTCCGAAATAGCGATGCTTTTAAAGCGAAGTACTTGGACTGCTTTTTGCATGAGATGCATACACCCTAATGCATGGTGAAATCGCGTATGATGAGCTCCGGGATAGACTAAATAAGAAACCCCCATTTGAGAAATCCTCCTTAATCTTTGAAAATAAGGATGCTCGATCAAATCATAAACGAATGAATTGGGAATAGAAATAAATCCATAAATAGGATCATTCAGTATTTTTAATTTATTACTTGTAATCAACGATGATAAATTATTTTGTACTAGGTGAAACAAAGATAGCAATATAATAAAAAGCTACATCTCTTTTTCAAAAAAAGATGTAGCTTTTATATCAACGGTTTTAAAAATGCGAGATTATTCTTCTAAATCGATTTGAAAACTCCCTAAAAACGCAATAGTTTTTTCAATATCATAATGCAAAATGCGGTCTTCTGATACAAAAGGCACTTCTTGTCGATATGATTTAACAAATGATTCGATAAAATCACTTGATTTAGCTGGACGTCTAAATTCTAAAGCTTGTGCAGCATTCAACAACTCAATAGCCAAAATACGCTCTAGGTTATCGATAATACGCAGTGTTTTAGTTGCACCATTAGCTCCCATACTCACGTGATCTTCTTGTCCATTACTAGACACAATACTATCTGTACTTGTTGGGTTTGCCAAGTGCTTATTTTGACTAACGATACTTGCTGCTGTGTATTGCGGGATCATAAAACCTGAGTTCAGACCTGGATTTGACACTAAGAAAGCAGGCAATGCTCTCAAACCAGAGATCAACTGATA
Organism: Myroides sp. DF42-4-2; assembly: GCF_030326445.1. Lineage (NCBI taxonomy): Bacteria > Pseudomonadati > Bacteroidota > Flavobacteriia > Flavobacteriales > Flavobacteriaceae > Myroides > Myroides sp. DF42-4-2. The sequence goes on along the minus strand of NZ_JACAKI010000015.1, from coordinate 24,599 downwards.
GGTACGTCTTTCTGAGATGTTCCCCAATTCGGCTAAAGCGATTCCTAAAAAGTCGAAAGCCAACGCCAAAGGCTGTCCGTGGAAATTTCCTCCAGACACCACTAGATCTTCTTTGTAGAAGACATTGGGATTATCGGTCACAGAATTGATTTCTGTTTTGAATACTTTGCTTACATACTCAATCGCATCTTTTGACGCACCGTGTACTTGCGGAATACATCTAAAAGAATAAGGATCTTGTACGTGTTCTTTATGACGGCCAATTAACTCAGAACCCTCTAGCACTTCAGTAAAGAAAGCAGCCGTTTCAATTTGTCCGCGGTGCGGTCTTACATGGTGAATCAACTCATTAAATGGCTCGATTCTTCCATCAAACCCCTCCAAAGATACTGCCCCAATTAAATCTGCTAAATAAGACATTTTCTTTGCTTTTATCAACACATAACATCCGTATGCGCTCATAAATTGCGTTCCGTTCAACAAGGCTAAACCTTCTTTTGATTTTAGCTGTATTGGCGCCCATCCCATTTTCTCCAACACCTTGCTTGCCGGTTGTCTAAATCCTTCGTACATCACTTCACCCTCTCCAATTAACGGCAACGTTAAGTGTGCTAAAGGCGCTAAATCTCCAGATGCACCTAATGAACCTTGGGTGTATACTACTGGTAAAATGTCGTGATTAAAGAAATCCACTAAGCGCTCTACGGTTTCTAATTGAACCCCAGAGTTTCCGTAACTCAATGATTTTACCTTCAACAACAACATGATTTTCACAATCTCATCTGGAACAATTTCTCCTGTTCCACAAGCGTGAGATTTCATTAGATTCTCTTGTAACTTCGTTAGATCACTGTCGTTAATTTTTACATTGCACAATGACCCAAATCCCGTATTGATTCCATAAATTGGATCTTTATGCGTTTCCATTTTATTGTCCAAATAAGCACGACAATTGACAATATTAGCACGAGCCTCTTCTGAGATATCCAACTTTTGGTTTTGGGTAATAATCTCATTTAACTTCTCAATTGTAAATACATCTGAACTTATATAATGTACTGTTTCCATAATTTTATTGGCTATATTCTTTTATTTATTATCTAGTAAACACGATTTGGGTTGCTGTAGACTCCTCTTCACTCCAGGCATATCCGTCGAGATTAAACTTTTTCAACCCTTCCAAATCTTTAATATCGTTATCTATGATATAACGCACCATCATACCCCTAGCTTTTTTTGCGTAAAAACTAATAACCTTCAGCTTGCCATCTCTCAATTCTTTAAATTCAGGTACGATCAGCTTCGCTTTTAATTTCTTTTGGTCAATAGCACTAAAGTATTCGTTACTGGCTAAATTAACCAACAACTCCCCTTCTTTCATTTCTTTATTGAGGTAATCGACGAGAATAGGTTTCCAAAAAGCGTATAGATTTGCTTTATCGCCAACCGGCATTTTTGTTCCCATTTCTAATCGATAGGGTTCTATTTCGTCAAAAGGGCGTAAAATACCGTATAAACCAGACAAGATACGCAGTGTATTTTGGAGGCGTTCCATTTTATCCTCCTTTAAAGTATAAGCATCAAGACCAACATATACATCTCCGCTAAAAGCGAATACGGCTTGTTTAAAATCCGCTTCGTTCTTTTTGTTTTTCTTATAACTTCTCGACTGGTTTCTTTGCCAATTCAAGTCTGCAAGATTAGCTGAAATTTTCATCAATTCCATCAATTCAGCAGGTGTTTTCTCTTTTAATACGGCATTGATAAGCTTACTTTCTTTACTAAATAAAGGTTCTGTGGTAGCTGTAAAAGGTACTTCTGTAGTATAATCCAAGCTCTTGGCAGGTGACACAACAATCTTCATCTTCTTTTTTTTTCAAATATAAGTATTCTTCCCTTAATCTTCTTTCAATCCCCAAATCTTTCGCCAAATAGATTTCAACAACTTCACTCCGTCTCTTTTGTCTTTCTCAACTTCTTTTACTCTCAATTCGCCCTCTTCATCTATATAGAATTTATAACTAAATGCAAATTGCACCTCGTCTCCTTGCTCGCGCAGCACACCAAAGCGCAGATCATTAAAGTAAAAATCGTTGTTTTTTTCAGTAAACGTATAATAACCTTCTGAGATATGAACTAATCGCATAATAAGATCGTGTTTTTCAAGTCCTCCGATCAAGTGATGATTTTTAGGATAGGTTTGAAACACAATAGGTTCTTCGCTAAAAAAAGAATATTCTCCAATGAGGAAAGCGTCATCAGTTTCAACAATAGCAGTCCACAAGATAGTATTTAGCGCAGTAGGTTTTACAGACATGGCTTTATACGAGGTATGTTGTTGATCTAGGGCTTCGGTAAAACTATAAAAGGCAAGCGCTTTTAGTAGCAGAGTAAGGCCCAAATAGGCGCTGCTGCAATAGAGTCCCCAACGATTGAGACGCATTCGTCTATCGAGGTCTATTTTTTCTCTCATGGACCAGAGTAGAAAAAAGGCAAAAGGCAGGGTATACAGAGGATCAACAACGAAGATTGATTTAAAGGCAAAAGGATACTCCATAGGCCAAAGTACGCGAGTACCCCAGGTTGTAAAGACATCCAATAAAGCGTGAGTAAAAAGCCCCCAAAAGAAGAACCAACAGCTCTCTTCATAGGTTACTCCCCGTTTTTTTTCCAATGCGTAAAGCAGGTAACCGAAAAAGAAAGCGCCAAAGATGGCGAATAAAATAGAGTGAGTAAGACCACGATGAAACTCCAGCGCACTGATAGGATCAGTAAAAAACACAGCTAAGACGTCCAGATCTGGAATCGTTCCAGCAATAGCGCCGTAGAGAACAGCTTTGTTTTTTAACTTTCTCCCTAATAAAGCGTTCCCAACTGCTCCCCCTAAGACAATTTGAGTTAACGAATCCATTTTTTTTAAATATATCAGCAACGAATATAAAAAAAAACTGCACAAAGGCAGTTTTTTATTCATTTGCTTTTTTAAAAAAATTGATTATAATTCTTTAAAAATTGTATGCATTAATCGTTTTTTATCGTTGATACTCTCTTCTAGAGAAATCATTGATTCTGTTCTGTATACACCATCGATATCGTCAATCATGTAGATTACCTCTTTAGCATGACGTGTGTTTTTCGCTCTAATTTTACAGAATACGTTGAACTTACCAGTTGTTACGTGAGCCACTGTCACGTATGGAATTTCATTAATACGCTCTAAAACGAATTTAGTTTGAGAGGTATTATGTAAAAATATTCCGATATACGCAATGAATGCATAACCTAATTTTTCATAATCTAATGTTAATGACGAACCTTGGATAATTCCAGCGTCTTCCATTTTCTTCACACGTACGTGAACTGTACCTGCTGAAATTAATAATTTCTTAGCGATATCTGTAAAAGGCACTCTCGTATTATCGATCAGCATATCTAAGATCTGGTGGTCGATTTCATCTAAACGAAACTTACTCATAAATCAATTATTTATGTTAATTCTAAATCTATATTTCAGTACAATAATAATAAAAAAAAATCTTATTTATTCAAAAAATAGCAATTTTATCTATTTTTTTAATAAATAATTAACCTCTTCAACTGATAACGCTACAACATCCTCAAAATTCTGCTCCAAAATATCGTCCGTTTGTTCAAATAAAGATTTTAACTGACACTCCTTTTCTATTAAAGTATGCACAAATTTACTTTCTTTTTCATCAATATGCACAATAATGGGGCAAAATTTAACATTTCCCTCCGATAATATCTCTTTATATTGAATTTTCAGTATAAATTTTCTTGTAGAAGAGGCGTTTACGACACTTCGCAATTCGACATCGTTAAAGCTCTTTGTATTCTCAGGAAGAGAAAAATAGCTTTGCATTGAGTAGGTACTATAGGTATGATTTGCGATAGTATGTAGAGCACGCAAGAGACTGATACAAGTTAGTTCACGTGTATTTTCGCGCTGGTAATCTGTACCTAAATGTCCTGCCTCTATTAATATAGTAGGAATCCCCATTGCTTGTGCATAGTCACCAATACAGTTCCTATTAAAGGAATCATCAAATCGACCTACGTGTCCTGGGGCTACTTTTTGAACCGCTTCATTCATCGCCTCGATGATCTGTATAGCCCTTTTTCGCGTCTCATTAATTGTTCGTTCTTCATTAAAAGCAGGCGCTAAAAATGAAATTGCCGCCGCTTTACCTGTGTCACCTACACCAAAAATACTGCGTTGGTCGTGTAAATTAAAGGCGAAGTCAGGTTGAATTTCCTCTAACATACGACGCAATACTTTACTTTCAGGTTGAGTCAACTCCACGGAATCTCGATTCAAATCAACTTGATTTGCATTGGCTCTTGTGTAGTAAAAAGCACCATCAGGATTTAAAATTGGCAGGATCGTCAGCGTGAATTTCGCTTGCCAATCGGTCACTTCTTCTGCTGTTAATTCGTTGAGATAATGCAGCAAATCCAACACGGCTTTTGTCGTAGTCGATTCATTTCCGTGCATCTGAGACCACATCAAAATTTTAGTTTTTCCACAGCCAAACTCAACTGAAAATATAGGGCGATTTTCAACTGATTTCCCGACTACCTCAATCTTAAAGTAATGCTTTAAGTTGGTTAAGAATTGTTCTATTTTTTCGTTGGTTATATACCTGCCTTTACAGGTCTTAACCTGATAAGTCTTTGCTAGGTGTTGTTCGTTCATTTTATCCCTTTGTTTACAATATTACAAATGTAAACATTTCATTTTTTACAAATGTAAACATTGAAATGTTTTTTCTGTTTTACATTTGTCAACAAAATTTACCCTTTCCCAACAAAGGAACACTAGAAGATTTAACAAATAAATTAAAATAACTATTATCCACTAATTATCAATCGGTTAAATAACTTTACTTAAACATATAATACAACATTATGTTCTTTTTTTAATTGTGTACACATTTGTTAATTCATTTTTTTAATTACATTTGTAAACCATTTAATTTAAAAATACACATTTGTATCTATGGAGAATTTTGTAAACAGATTGGAATTTTTATTAGAGCATTACGAACTATCTGCCTCTGCATTTGCAGATAAAATTGGCGTTCAGCGCTCGAGTTTATCTCATATTCTATCAGGTCGAAACAAGGCGAGTTTGGATTTTATTTTGAAGATAAACGACGCTTTTCCAGCCCTACATATCGAATGGTTAATTAAGGGAAATGGCACCTTTTCTGGGGAAGAAAAAAAGGAAGTTTCTCCTCTTACATCGGCGGATTTATTTTCGGAAGAAGTGCAAAATAAAGTCGACACTCCCCCTCTATCCACACCTGTAATCGAGAGTAAAAAAGAAACAAATTCAACGAGAAGTATACCCGATTTTTTTACTTCTTCAGACATAGAACAAATTGTTGTTTTTTACAAAGACGGCACTTTTACAACTTATAAACCTCGATAGAAAAAACACCATAAGCTAAACATATTTTTAGCATACACTATTTAGTTATATACTTATATGTAAATAAATATTTTACTACATAACGAAAATATAATTAAGAGTAGACTAAAAAATATATCTGTTTGCTCTAATTTTTCTCTTCTAATTTTTCTCTTCTAATTTTTCTCTTCTAATTTTTCTCTTCTAATTTTTCTCTTCTGATTTTTCTCTTCTGATTTTTCTCTTCTGATTTTTCTCTTCTGATTTTTCTCTTCTGATTTTTCTCTTCTGATTTTTC